>CAJQNE010000217.1 GCA_905479545.1 uncultured Gammaproteobacteria bacterium
CGCCAGGTAGCCAGCACGAGGAAGATGATGGCGAGTGCGAAGAACTGGCCGATTTCCACACCGATATTAAAGGCGATCAGGTTGGTTAAGAGTCCGTCTGCGGGAATGTCGAATTCCTGGATTTTTGCCGCCAGGCCGAAGCCGTGGAACAAGCCGAAAATCAACACGGCCAACTTGGTATTGGGTTGTCTGCCGAATAGCCGCTTGAAGCCACCCAAATTGTCGAAGCCCTTGTACACCACCGATAAGCCAATAATGGCGTCGATGAGATAGGGGTTAATGGCGATATTGGCGAGCACGCCGGACATCAGTGTGATGCTGTGACCGATAGTAAAGAACGTGACGTAAACCAAAACATCACGGGCTCGAAGTAAAAAGAAGATTACTCCAACCAAAAACAGCAAATGGTCGTAGCCAGTCACCATATGTTTGGCACCGATATACAGGTACGGGATGATCGATACACCGCTGCTGGACAGCAAAAACTCACGGGTACTTTCATCAACACCGTGAGCTATCGCTGATGCTGAAAGAAAGCTCAGACAGAGCAGCAAGAATAGCTGCGGCTTGGCTGTTAAACGACTCAGGGCGCTTGGTCTCGGCAGTGTGGTTATTGGCTTTATGCTATTCATTTCCAACCTTCGAAGTCGCCGCTAAAATTGGCGCTATATAGCCCGCCGTAATAGTCCATATGCAGATATACAGTTTTATTCGCTTGCTGGCTTTTCACAGCCAGTATCAGTGCTCTGGCGCTTTTTTCGGCGACACTACTCGACAGCTCGCCATTCCAGTTATCATCTAATTGCAACTCCGGTAAGTAGTCCGGATCGACTGCCATATTGCGGACGTGGCGTTCGGCTCGTTCTAACAACTGTGTTTCTGACAGTGGTTCATGGTGGTTTGAATGAGCCAGTGCGGCGGTCGGCAGCAGCGGGGTTACGCTAAGTAAGACAGCAAAAATGAATCGGCTAATGTATTTCATGTGATTCCCTTTGGGAGTTAGTTTGAATTTTGATAAAAATTGCAACGTTAGTTTCGGCTGATCGCCAATGCACGCATCAGCGCACTGGCCAGACAGCGTGATGTGAGTCGATGATGTAGATATGGGAATGCGTTATCGCGTCGTGTCTGTGCTCATGTTCATGAGTTGTGCCGGGGCTACTACTCGCCTCAACACCGTCATGTGCATGCTGGTGATGCTCGTCGTGTCGATGCGGGTGGCTATGTACCAGCTCTGCATGCTGGTGCCGCACCTCGGCAGTCTCTTTACCCGGCCATAACCACGCGGCCAGCGCCGTACTGACAAGGGCCAATAGCGACAGCAGCAAGAACGCCGGAGACAAACCACTTGACCCTACCCATCCCGCTAAGGGGTATGCCAACAACCAACAGGCATGCGACAGGGCGAACTGTGCCGCAAAAATGGCTGGCCGGTCTGCCGCGTGGGCTGAGCGTTTGAGCAATCTGCCAGCCGGCGTTTGCACCAGCGACGAGCCAACGCCGAGCACAAACCAAATCAGCAGCAAACCGGTCATACCTGGCCCCAGCTGACCTGCAGCCAAACCCACCGCTAGTAGCAAGCCGCCCGTTAACATGAACGGGCGATCAGGATAGCGATCGAGCCACCGGGGTAGCATTAACGCAACCAACATAGAACCGCCGCCGAACGCGGCAAAAGCCAATGCCGTAGCGGTATCTCCGCCGCCAAGGTCATCACGTACATAGATAACGGTATTAACGATTACCATGGCTCCGGCAGCCGCTGTGGCCATCGATAGCGCCAGCAGGCCTCGCAGCCGAGGTGTGCTCAGATATTGACGACTGCCGAAACTCAGGTTGCGCCAAACACCCGTTTCCTGCTCGCGTGGTTGCGCAGCGGGTAACTGCACGCTGAATACCAGTGCGGCGGACACCAGGAACGCAAGTGCATTCACAGCAAACAACAAGTGGTAGCTGAGTACCAGCAACGCAGCCGCCGCTAACACCGGACTCAGCAGATTTTCCAGATCATAAGCCAGCCGCGACAAGGACAGCGCCCGCGTATAACGGCCATCGTCTGGCAACACGTCGGGGATGGTCGCCTGAAAGGTAGGCGTGAAACCCGCCGAGCAGGCGTTGAGCAGGAAAATCAGCAGATAAATCTGCCAGATTTCGGTTACGAACGGCAGGCAGCCGACGAAAACCGCTCGGGCGATATCCAGCCCGATCAGCACCTGTCGACGAGGCAATCGGTCGGCATACGCACCAACCACTGGCGCAATACCGACATAAGCCACCATCTTGATTGCCAGCGCTGTGCCCAGCACGACACCCGCATTACCGCCAGCCAGATCATAGGCCAGCAGAGCCAGGGCGATGGTTGTCAGGCCGGTGCCTGCCAAAGCGATTACCTGTGCCGAGAACAGTCGCCGATAGCGACGATCTGACAAGGGCCGGATGCTGCCCCCCTCACCGTTACTGCGATTAAGTAATGAATCAGACATGGGTTTGTACACCTGTGGTGGCCAATTGCTTTTGGCTCGCTCTATGGCTTCGTCCATGAGCAAGTCGATACAGCACGGGTAACACCAGCAAGGTCAGCAGCGTTGAAGAGATAATGCCGCCGATAACCACCGTTGCCAGAGGCCGTTGCACCTCCGATCCGATACCGGTATTTAGTGCCATGGGCACAAAACCTAACGCAGCTACCAATGCCGTCATCAGTACCGGGCGCAAGCGAGTTAGCGCACCTTCAACCAAGGCTGTATCGAGATCCTGACCGTGTTGACGCAGATCACGAATGAAGGAAACCATCACCAGTCCGTTGAGTACCGCAATTCCGGAGAGTGCAATAAAGCCCACCGCAGCCGAGATTGAAAACGGAATATCACGCAACACCAGTGCAATTATTCCGCCGGTGAGCGCCAGCGGCACACCGGAAAAGATCACCAGTGCATCGCGCATAGACCCCAAGGCCATAACCAGCAAGCCAAGAATTAGCAGCAAGGTAACCGGCACCACTAGGGCGAGGCGTTTGCTGGCTGATTCGAGCTGCTGAAATGTACCGCCATACTCGAGCCAGTAACCGGCTGGCATATCGACTCTGGCAGCTACCGCCTGTTGCACATCACCAACGAATGAGCCCAAATCGCGCCCCCGAACGTTAGCGGTAACCACCACCCGACGTTTACCGTTTTCGCGATTTATCTGGTTATAGCCCAGCGTCAGTTCTAACTCTGCTAGCTCACTAAGCGGTAGGTAATTATTGTCGCCACCGGCGGTAGAGTGCAGCGGCACCGGCAGGTTTGATAACCAGTCCGGGTCCGAGCGCAGCCTTTCGGGTAGTCGAACAACAATGTCCGAGCGGCGATCACCCTCGTAAAACTGACCAGCAACCCGTCCGCCCAATGCGGAGGCCACGGTGTCCTGAAGCTGGCCGACACTAACTCCGTAGCGGGCCAGGGCTTCGCGATTCGGGGCAATCGTTAAGAGTGGCAAGCCGGTCGCCTGCTCCACAGCAATATCGACCGCGCCCGGAACTTGCGACAACGCCTTTTCAATTTCATCTGCCAAGGTGATGAGTTGATCAAAATCATCGCCAAACACCTTAATCGCTAACTCCGCGCGCACGCCCGCAATCAACTCGTTAAAGCGCATCTGAATTGGCTGCAGGAATTCGTAACGGTTGCCGGGAATAGGCGTAACCGTCGCCTCCAACTCTGCCACCAATTGCTCTCGTGGCTTGCGAGGATCGGGCCATTCGCTGCGGGGCTTGAGCATAATGAAGTTATCGGCAACGCTGGGAGGAACAGCGTCCGTCGCCACCTCTGCCGTACCAACTTTGGCGAAAATACGCTCCACTTCCGGGTGTTCACCAATGGCCAACTCGAGTTGTTCCTGCATGGCCAAAGCCTGGCTTAATGAAGTGCCAGGGATGCGTAGCGCGTGCATAGCGATATCGCCTTCATCCAGATTCGGCACGAATTCAGCGCCAAGCGTGGTAGCCAGATAACCACAAAAACCAGCGAGTGCTATTGCAGCGGCGACAACTAACCAACGTAGCTTCAATGCACCCTTGAGCAGCGGTCGATAGAGTGCGCGTGTGCCGCGAACCAGCAGGTTATCTTTCTCGGCAACCGGTTTACGAAACAGGAGCGCCACACCGGCCGGTACTAACGTTATCGACAGGAGCATGGCACTGGTCAGTGCTATCACTACAGTAATGGCCATCGGATGAAACATCTTGCCTTCGATGCCAGACAGCGCAAATATCGGCAAATAGACGGCGGTGATAATGAACACCCCGAACAGTGCCGGTCGTATCACTTCGCGGGTAGCATCGAACACTAGCGATAGTCGCTCACGCAACGGTAGCTCGCCATTTTTTCCAGCCTGGCCAAGCCGCCGCAAGCAGTTCTCGACAATAATTACCGCACCATCGACGATCAGGCCGAAATCCAGCGCGCCCAAACTCATTAGGTTGGCGCTAACACCCGCCTGCACCATGCCGGTTATGGTCATTAACATGGCCACTGGAATGACCAGTGCGGTGAGAATTGCGGCGCGGATATTGCCGAGAAACAGGAAGAGCACAACTATAACCAACAATGCACCCTCAAGCAGGTTGGTCTGTACCGTTTTCAAGGTCTTGTCAACTAACTCAGTTCGGTCATAAACCGCTGTGGCGGTAATGCCCTTGGGTAGACTGGCTTGCACTTCCTCCAGCTTTTTCCCTACACCGCTGGCCACTTCCCGACTGTTCTCGCCGATCAGCATAAACACGGTACTCATTACCACTTCGCGACCATTTTGAGTCGCAGCACCAGAACGCAGTTCTTTGCCGATACTTACTTCGGCGACGTCACGCACACGAATCGGTACGCCGCCATCTTCACGCACCACAATGGCGGCCAGATCGTCAATTGAATCGGCCTGGCCCGAAAGCCGCATCAACCACTGCGCACCATTACGTTCGATAAAGCCAGCGCCACGGTTGGCATTGTTGGTTTGAATCGCCTCAACGACGTCATCCCAACTCAACCCCTGTGCCAACAGCCGGGTGGGGTCAGGAGCGACCAGAACCTCTTTCTTAAAACCGCCAATCGGGTTGACCTCTACTACGCCGGGAACCCGCAATAGTTGTGGCCGTATCACCCAATCGTGCACCGAGCGTAAATCAGTCGGGGTTACGGGTGAGCCATCGGCATTAAGCGCGCCGGGCTCGGCATCGACCGTGAACATGAAAATTTCACCTAAGCCGCTCGCTATCGGCCCCAGCTCCGGCTCTACGTCCATCGGCAGCTCAGAGCGTGCCGCGTTGAGGCGTTCACCGACTAACTGGCGAGCAAAATAGATATCCGTGCCTTCATCAAACACCACGGTAATCTGCGACAGACCGTAGCGAGACACCGAACGGGTGTAGTTAAGTTTTGGCAGACCCGCCATCGAATTTTCCAGCGGCCAGGTTACGCGCTGTTCAATTTCCAGCGGGGTGTAACCCGGTGCGGAAGTGTTTACCTGCACTTGTACGTTGGTGATATCGGGTACTGCGTCTATCGGTAGTCGGTTGAAGTTCCATAGGCCCAGCGCCGCTATTGCTAGTGCAGCAATAACCACCAAACCACGGCGAGCGATAGATCGCTCGAGGATATAATCAAGCATAAGAATTCCTTAGTGGTCGTGGGATGCGCCGGATTTTTCAATATCCGCCTTTATGAGATAGCTACCTTCACTGACGTAACGGGTGCCAGCTTCAATGCCGCCGAGCACCTCGACCTGCTCGCGATCCTGGCGGCCAAGTTCCAGCATCCGCACCTCATACACATCGCCAATCTGAGCGAACACCACCGTGAAATCACGAAAGCCTTGCAGACCACTGCGCTTTACCGACAGCGGCACGGTGTATTCGTCTACTTTGATGCGCGCACTAATGTGCATACCAGGAAGTAACGTGCCATTAGGGTTAGCTAGCTCGACATAAGCTCCGGTGCTCTGGTTGGCATTCGCGCTCATACCAAAGCGGCTAATACGGCCGCTTAGTTCTGTCCCGCTGCCACTGGTTACCACGCTCACCTCATTGCCACGTTTAACGCGGGCACGGTCTTTCGGAAATACAGACAGGCTGGCCTGGACACGGCTCAGATCGGTGATTTCAAAAAGTTGTCGATCTGCGGTTTGCTCCCCCGCATTGGCAAGTTGTGCCGTCACCACACCATCTATCGGGGCTGTGATGTTCAGAGGCCGCAAGCTTTCATTACTTTCCACTGAGGCCAACAGTTGGCCCTTGGTAACGTAATCGCCCAGCGCCACTTTTACCGAGCGGATTGGCCCGTCAAATCGTGCACTGACGGCACGAGTCAAACCCGGAACCGCTTCGATCCGGCCAAAGGTTTCGACCACCTCTTCAATAGTGGTCGGCCCGACCTGTTCAACCTTCAGCTCAAAAGCCTCAGCCATGTCAGCCGCAATTTGAGTGCGACCTTCAAAGTTGTCGTATTGCCAACGGTGTGTTGTTCCACCGGCGGTAGCATCGACCGTCACGACGAAAGAGTGAGGCTCGTATATTTCCTGGTCGCCGCGAAGGAAATCGTCTTGCGCGACGAAATTGATCGAATCAATACGGTCGCCCAGCCGCGTTAACGTTACCTTCAGGTTCACCGTGCCGGGATCAATTGGCTTACCG
>CAJQNE010000218.1 GCA_905479545.1 uncultured Gammaproteobacteria bacterium
CGAGCATGAATTATCTGGAGATAAAGCCCGCAGGCCAGCGGTTATTTGTAGAACACAAAACAGAGATGCCGATTGCCCTGACGTTGTTGGACAGCCTGCACCCTGAGGGTATCGCGCGTCGCCATTAAACATTAGGGACAAGTACGGCTTAATTGGCCATGTTGCCAGATAGTGATTCTATGAAAGCCGATGCAATAACGATTGTCACCGTTTTTTGATAGTTTCTCATTGTGCTGGTTTGGGGCTCAACTACGCCTAAAGTACTAGTCCTTCTGCACAATTGTTGATGTTTCCACTTAGCGTCACAATAGCAGCATGAAAAAGGATACAGGGCGCGGCCAGAGTCACAACAAGCCCGCTGCCAAAAAGTACGCCAGAGAGTTCGCTAGAAACAATAAGTGGAGCACCATCATGATCAAATTTATCCGTAACTGCCTATTCAGTTTTATCGCTACCGACGCCAATGCTAAAGGCCGTTTTGATACCGTCGAAATTGGTAGTCGGGAAGGCCGCGACGTTGAGATTCATTCGCAAAACTCGCACAACAAAGGTTTTGATGTTGGCTGCTGGTAGTTAGTTGTAACCTTGTTGTCGGCATGAATGCCTGGCCGCCAAAAGTGCACGGTATTGCGCCAGGTTTGGCAACGACAGATTGGCCATCAGGCGTTGCAACAACAGGCTACAATAACCACCCGCCCAAATTCCGTTCAGGCCCATGAAATTACTCGTTCGCGGCCTCGCCCGCAGAACCTCTGAAGAAACCCTCCGAAAGCTATTCGAAACCATCGGTCCGGTGCAATCCTGCACGATTGTGGTCGACGATATCAGCGGCAAATCCAAAGGCTTCGGCTTTGTTGATATGCCCAAGGCCGGGCAAGCCAAAATTGCTGTGAAGCAACTAAACAATATCGAAGTTGACGGCAGTAAGGTGCGGGTTAAAAAAGCTGAGCCACCGAAAGTAGCAGCTGAAGCTGAGAAGGATGTGACGCCAGGCTCGCGTTATAACCGGAAGTTGTTTGACTAGCTTTTAACAGCGGTTGAACTCACTAAGCCACTGTTGGCTGCCGCCAACGCATCACGCTGGTAAGCAAAATCGGCAGCGACTTTTTCCTGTGCGATGCCAGCCAATTTCCTGGCCAGTGCTGAACCAACAAATGGTAATGCAACCCGCACATTCAACAAGGCACTCAAAGTTGAGCCGGTTGCAGAGGCCGATAGCTGCATTGCACCGTTAATCTGAATAGGCGTTCCTAACAGTTTATAAGCAATGTCGGCGGTTTTACCTTTGTTGCTTTCGTGCCAGTGCTGCTCCAATCTCAGTTGCAGCCCAAGGCCGATCAGCTGTGGCCCGACAGGCCGGGTAACGATTACGCTGCAGTCGGTTTTTCCCGGTTGAACGTTAATTACTACACCTTCGCGTTGCTGGTAACTGTGTTGAATAAATTCAAGATCAGTTAGCTGAGCGTAAGCATCATCAACGCTGGCAGGCAATTCGCAAAATTCGGTAAAGGCGTAATTGGCCAAACTCAGGCTGCCTTTTGCTTTTTCTTGAGGTGAATCAATAGCAGCGAGATTGCCGCCGGTGTTACCCCGGAAATACGACTGGCCTGGCCAATCGATTCTGGTCGCTGCTGTTCCAGTTTAGCTTTCACTTCATTGGAGAGGCCGGCGATACTGCCATAGTCAAAATCCGCCGGTACCCGGGTTGTTTCATTGGCTAAATTGCGGGCAATTTGATCCGATTGGCGATCAATATAGCCAGCATATTTCAGTCGGGTTTCAACTTGTTCAAGCACCGCCGTGTCCTCAACACCCGGGCCGAGTTTTGGCACTTGCATAAGCTTGGCGTAGCTCATTTCCGGTCGGCGTAGCAGCTCGTCAGCCTTGTATTCACGGCTGAGCGGTTTACCAAATAGTGTCACTACCAGATTATCGGGAATATCCGATGGCCGGATATGGGTTGCTTTGATACGGGCTTCTTCGGTGATTACCGCTTCCCGTTTGGCCTCAAATGCCGCCCAACGTTCGTCGCTGACCATACCCAACTCGCGGCCCTTCTCGGTTAAGCGCCAGTCGGCGTTGTCTTCACGTAGCAAAAGCCGGTGTTCGGCGCGGCTGGTAAACATACGATAAGGCTCTTGGGTGCCGTTGGTAATCAGGTCATCGACCAGCACGCCGAGGTAGGCTTCGTTGCGTGCCGGACACCAGGGCTCTTTTTCCTGCACTTGCAGTGCCGCATTGGCACCGGCCAGCAAGCCCTGAGCGCCAGCTTCTTCATAGCCGGTGGTGCCATTAATCTGACCGGCGAAAAACAGACCACTAACGTGCTTGGTTTCGAGGCTGGATTTCAGACCGCGTGGGTCGAAATAGTCGTATTCAATGGCATAGCCCGGGCGCACAATATGGGCGTTCTCAAAGCCGACAATGCTGTGCACCAGCTCATATTGCACATCGAATGGCAGTGAAGTGGAAATGCCATTCGGGTACAGCTCGTGGGTGGTGAGGCCTTCCGGTTCGACAAAAATCTGATGCGAGTTCTTGTCAGCGAAACGCATTACTTTGTCTTCTACGCTAGGGCAATAACGTGGCCCAACGCCTTCAATTTTGCCGCTGTACATTGGCGAGCGATCTAAGCCGCCGCGAATAATATCGTGGGTTTTTTCGTTGGTGTGGGTGATAAAACACGGCACCTGACGAGGGTGTTGCGCCACCGAACCCAAATAGCTAAAAACCGGCAGGGGGCTATCGCCCGCCTGGGTTTCCATTTTGCTGAAATCAACGGTGCGGCCATCAATACGCGGCGGTGTGCCGGTTTTCAGCCTGCCGGTTTCAAACGGCATTTCGCGCAGCCGTTGGGCCAGCGACATGCTCGGCGGGTCGCCTGCACGGCCACCGCTGTAGTTCGCTTCGCCAATATGGATCAGGCCACTGAGGAAGGTGCCGACGGTAAGCACAACGGCCGGGGCGTGAAAAGTCAGGCCCATTTGGGTTACCGCGCCCACCACCCGGTCGCCTTCCATCAGTAGGTCGTCAACGGCTTGTTGAAACAGCGTCAGGTTGGGCTGGTTTTCCAGCGTTTCACGAACGGCCGCTTTATATAGTATGCGATCAGCCTGAGCACGAGTAGCCCGAACCGCCGGGCCTTTGCTGGCGTTCAGGGTGCGAAACTGAATACCGGACTTATCCGCTGCGGTCGCCATTACGCCGCCGAGTGCATCAATCTCTTTAACCAAATGGCCCTTGCCAATGCCGCCGATGGCTGGGTTACAGCTCATTTGGCCCAGCGTTTCGATGTTATGAGACAACAGCAGCGTGTTGGCGCCCATACGAGCAGAAGCCAGTGCCGCTTCAGTGCCAGCGTGACCGCCGCCGACGACGATTACGTCGAAGCGTTTCGGGAATTGCATGTTGTTGGACATAGTCTTGGCCATCGGCTTGTTCATAGCTCAGAGCACCACAAAAGCGCTGGAATTTCTGCCAGCGCTTAGCGTTAAGTGGTTGGATTACGTGCATTTTAGCAGATTTTAGCCCACTACGATAAAACCGCCACCGAGTAACTGAATTGCTCAAATTATGCAGCTGTATTACAATTATGAAATACATTTGAGGCTGCGCTTATGACCATCTCAATCAGGCTTGATTCCCACACCGAAGCGGAGTTACGACTGCGGCTCCGCGAACAAAATATTCCTCTATCGGTCTTCGTCCGGGAGGCCGTTCGTGAAAAGCTGATCAACGACCAAGAAGCCCGGTCGGCCTATGAAATTGGTGAAGGGGTGTTCGGCAAATATAGTAGTGGCCACCACGATTTGAGTAGTAATAGAAAAGCCATTCTGAAAGAAAAGCTGCGAGCCAAACACACTGGAAGAGGCAGCTAAGATGACGATCAGCCAGCGGATCATTATCGATAGCGGACCAATGATCGCGTTATTTGATAATAGCGACAAATATCATCAACTGGCGTTAGCGTTTATAAAGCGTGCTGGCAATGCGACATTAGTCACCAATATCGCGGTAATTACCGAAGTGACCCATCTGTTGGATTTTTCATTTGCTGCCCAGCGGGATTTTTTGCAATGGGCTGAGCGCGCACTCGCGGTAGACCAGCAGACAATTAGCGACTGGCCTAGGGTTCTGTGGTTACTAGAAAAATACCAAGACTTGCCTGCCGATTTTGCGGATGCGTCGCTAGTAGCGCTGTGCGAGCGGCTGAACTGTTTTAACGTCGCAAGCGTCGATAGCGATTTCACTATCTACCGAGCTCGCAAGAATCAGATTTTCGATAACCAATTTTTTAACGTGGGCTAGTCCTGCGTAATCGAAGGCTACTGGTCGTTAAGCGACCAGTCGTAATCGCTGTAGCGAATTTTCGCATCACTTTTGAGGCTGTCGCCTTTGGGCAGGTACGGTTTTACAAAAGCGACCACAGAGCCGGACTGCGTAACAAAGTCGCCGCTGAACCAATCAAAGATTTTTGACAGATACACGGTGCTA
>CAJQNE010000219.1 GCA_905479545.1 uncultured Gammaproteobacteria bacterium
TCGACCAATTGCAGGAGTACATCCGGTTCACCGACAGGTTCACTACTACCCAGCTGCTGGGATTCAGCAAGCAGCAATAGGTCTACAGCGTATAATTCATAGCGCAAACTACCGTCCAGATCGGCGCGATAAACTAAGAAGCTACTATCCGGCGATATTTGCAAAGCTCCATCGGTAACAGTTGACGACGTTTCTAGCTGTCCTGGCAATTGCTCAGCATTCGGCAATGGCTGTTCCAGGTCGACCAGAAATATATTGTCAGTTTCGCTCTGGCCGTCGTTAGCGCGATAGATTACAAAACGTCCATCAGAGCTGAGCACATAGCTAAGAATATTGGCGTCGGCAGACAGCGGCGGGTTCAATTTAGCTATGCTGCCAATATTCGATAAATCTGCCAGATAAAGCTCTTGCTTGCCTTCACTTTCAACATCGGCGCGGAACAATACGCCACTGGCGTCGGGCAAGAAGCGGTAGTCGACCTGAGCTGTGGCGTCAAAGGTCAAGCTATCGAATGAGGGGTGAATAATTTGCGCCACACCCGGAGCAGCAATATCCACTAGGTACAATTGCTGACCGGTAAATGTGGCACCGGCATTCGACCGGTAAACCACCTGATCGCGATTCGGACTGTAGGCGAAATCGGTGATGGCACCGGTGGGGTCGGGTAAGCCCTCAATATCCTCATTCAATTTAATTTGAGTCAGACTAGGGTCAGCAGCCGTAAGATCGGTATAGAACAATTCAGGAGTGTTGGGTAAGACCTGATCACCGGCATAAATAGCTCGCTGATTCACGTCATCAATGGTCCAGCCGGTGGCTTCGCTGCCGGTGGATCTAGCGTTAACGCCGGGCGCTTCATCATCCGGGTTCTGAGGATTTACGCCGGTCGAAACCACGGGAACAGGCGGTGGTGTTACAGCCTGCGCGTTTTCGGGATCGCCACTGTTAACGACATAGAGTTGGTTCGTCATGTTCTCTACATTACTGCGGAATATAACTTGCGCTGGCAGGATGAAGACTCTGGCCGTTGCGGTGTCTTCACTCGCGCCATCACTGAGGCGATACTCAAAATCGTCGTCCTCCAGAGACCCTGCAAACGGCGTGTATACGACTGTTTGGCCGTCGACGGAAATCTCGGCGGTACCAAACTTAGGTTGCACGGTTATCTCGGTAACGGATGCAACTGACGTTAGCGGTATCACATCGTTGGCAAGCACATCGTAGTTAAGGGCCGTGTCCTGGTTGGTCGGATGAAGGTCGTCGTTGGCTTCAACACTAGCGAGAATAGCCAACGCGTAATTCTGCACCGCACTCGCACCACCGGGGTCCGTGGCGGTAACGGTATAGCTGTACTGGCCCGGCTCAGTAGGTTCACCAGAAATAATGCCGCTGGCGGGATCAATAGTCAGGCCAGGTGGTAGGTCGCTTGCACTGTAAGTAAGTTCGCCTCCTTCCGGGTCCTCGCTAAAATCCTCACTGGTGTCTTGCTCATAAGGCTGATTGGCTTGCGCTGACTGGGGCTGTCTCGGTGCTCCTGCCTCGGGTGGGTCATTGGGTTCTACGTCGAGCGCAAAGCTGTCAGTTACGTCATTGCCGTCTGTATCCGTGGCCGTTACCGCAATTTCAAAAACACCCGTCAGACTCGTCATGCCTGTGATCACGCCAGTGTCTACATCAATACTCAAACCGGCTGGCAGACCCTCTGCGCTATAGCTTAGTGGCTGGCTGTTACCATCAACAAAATGTTCAGCCGTAGTTATTTCGACAGGGTAATCCTGCACTGCCGCTGCATCTTCGATCGGAGAAACGACTTCCGGTGCCTGATTGCCTGCGCCCACCTGCATATCGAAACTATCTTCAATGCTATTGCCATCCGGGTCGGTAGCGACGACTGTGATGGTGTAATCACCTGGCGTGGTAGGCGTACCACTAATCTCACCCGTCGCGGGGTCTATGCTCATACCATCGGGAATGCCAGTGGCACTGAACGTCAAAGGCTGGCCGTCGGGGTCGTTAAAGTGCTCAGCGGTGGTAACTGTTTTTGCCCGCCCGACGGTCGCGGTTTCGTCTTCAATCGGACTGACTAAAGTGGGTGACCCGCCTGCAGCAGGGGCAACCGATAAATCGAAGTCATCACTAACCGAATTGCCGTCAGTATCTGTCGCAGTAACTATTACTGTGTAATCGTCAGGTACCGTTGGCGTACCGCTAATTTCGCCCGTCGCTTGGTCGATGCTCATACCGTCAGGCAAACCCGACGCGGTATAGGTTAAAGCCTGCCCATCGGGATCGTTAAAGTGCTCTGCCGTGGTAACTGTTTTTGCCTGCCCGGCGGTCGCGGTTTCGTCTTCAATAGGGCTGACCAGCACCGGGGACTGGTCAGCTTCTACGGTTAGCAAAAATTCATCGCTAATCGAAGCTCCGTCTGCATCCGTCGCAGTGACCGTAACGGTGTAATCGCCAGGAACCGTTGGGGTGCCGCTAATTTCGCCAGTATTCGGGTTAATCGAAAGCCCCTCAGGTAAACCGGCAGCACTATAAGTTAATGCTTCACCTTCGGGGTCGCTGAAGTGGTCGCCACTGCTGAGGGTGAATGGCTCATCGACCGGGGCGCTCTGGTCGGGGATATCTGAGGTTTTCTGCGGTGCCTGGTTATCAGCACTAATGATGAGGAAAAATGAATCACTCAGCATCGCCCCGACCTGATCCACCGCGGTCACGGTAATTTCAAGCGTCTCGTCCAGGCCTGCCGTACCGGTTATCACACCCGTTTGTGGGTCGATACTCGCACCAACGGGCAGCCCGGTCGCGGAGAACATTAAAGCGCCGCCCTCGGGGTCGCTAAAGTTGCTGCCGGTGTTGTAGCTATACATATTGCCGGTTTGCTCGGCGCGGTCAGGCAGCGGCGGGTTAACAACCGGCGATTGGTTGGGGTCGACCCGTAACGGAAAAGTACTGCTGGCAGTAGCCCCTTCGGGATCAGTCGCAGTGACGATCACATCGTAGTCACCCGGGATGGTTGGTGTTCCTGAAATAACGCCGGTTAGTGAATCAATGCTCATGCCATCCGGTAAACCAGTCACGCTGTATGTCAGCTCGCCGCCCTCCGGATCGTTGAAGCTCGCTGCCGTTTCAATCGTTTTTGAATAGCCCTGGGTGGCGGTTTGCGCCGGTATAGGCTGAACCACAACCGGAGCCATATTGTCGTTCGCGACGGTGAGCAAAAATACATCGCTAGCTGACTCACCTGCTTCGTCGGTTGCCGTAACGGTAATCTCATAATCTCCTGCAACAGTCGGTGTTCCGGAAATTTCGCCGCTAGCCGCGTCAAACGTCATACCATCGGGCAAACCGATTACCGAAAACGTCAGCTCCCCGCCTTCCGGGTCAGAAAAATTATCGCCAACGGCTAAAGTCGCTGGCTGGCCCGTTGCCACAGTCATGTCGTCAATAGGCTCAGTCACAGTTGGCGAGTCATTCTCTTCTACCGTTAGCCGGAAGTCGGTATCTAACTCTTCGCCGTTGTCGTATATAGCCGTAACAATAACGTCGTGAACACCCACTTCGTCGGTAGCGCCGGTAATTTCACCCGTAGCAGCATTAATCGACAAACCAGCTGGCAAGTTACGTGCTTCATAGCGGTTAATTCGATTTGAATCCGCTGAGAATGCCCCGGAAGTATCAACACTAAACGCATACCCCTCTACCGCTGACTGGTCAGCAATATTCTGAGCCTTCTCGTTGAATGGGGGTGTACCGGCAGCTGGCGCATCGTCAGACGCTAAACCAGGCGATTGGTGAGTTGTGCCACTGCCACAGGCCGATAGCGTTACTACGGCTACTAGCCAGATGCTTTTTTGAAGAGTATTCACTTTGGATTGCCTCGTCCTTCGGCGACGCAGTGAGCTGGTTCGCCACAATTACGTCAGGTTTCAGTTGTTGAAAGGCAATTTAACCGATAATGCACTGGATTTATTATTGTAAAATCAAACGGCTATTGAGAGCCGATAAAGAGCAAAAAACAGCTCGGTTTTCACTCTTAGCGCCATTCACCGCAGGGAAAATGCGCTAAATTTCCCATATTCTAAAAACAACAACTCCGAACACTGCGTACTTATCATGCGATTTTAAAAACTTCGCTAGTGGTTCTAACTACTCCCGCACTGTTGATAAGCGCGTGTGTCAGCGCAGTTTGCTATTCTGCGCAGCGAATTTTAGCTATTGAGCACAAC
>CAJQNE010000220.1 GCA_905479545.1 uncultured Gammaproteobacteria bacterium
CGGCACGACATTAAAAGTAAGTACCGGGAAGCTAGGCAAAGGCCAGCCTAAGGCGGCGAAAAATGTTTCCGTAGTGCCTATCGTTGGCACCAATCAGGTGGTGCTCACGAATGTTGTAAAGCGCCCGGTACCTCCCCTCAAACCGCTGGCGCGACCAGCAGTTTCGCCGGTAGCAAACACAGCTACGCCAATAATGGTCAAAACCCGAAGCAAGCCGGTATTGGCCCGGGGTAAAGCAATAGCCGTTCCGCCGGGGCAACCTGTCAAAACTAAGCCGCAGGCGGTTGTGGCGAAGCCGTTTCCGATCACCCGGCCTGATACGCCAAGCCGATCTACGAGCGTACCAGCTGCCAAATCGACGATAACAGCGCCGCCGAAACCAGCGGCCAAGCAGCCAGATAAACAGCCAGTGCAACTGTCCGCGATAACAACTACGAACTCGACTGAGAAATTACCAGCTGTATCGCCAACGGCAGCGCCTGCGAAGGTTGCGGCAC
This sequence comes from uncultured Gammaproteobacteria bacterium, assembly GCA_905479545.1. GTDB lineage: Bacteria > Pseudomonadota > Gammaproteobacteria > CAJQNE01 > CAJQNE01 > CAJQNE01. The sequence goes on from CAJQNE010000220.1 coordinate 498, forward strand.
CATCATCGCTGAAATTAAAGCAATCACAGGTGGTGAGGCCGGCCAAGCAGCCAATGCCAGCGTTAGCTAAGCCCTCGCTGGTGATTAAGAAACTGGCGGAAGCGCCGAAGGCTGTGGAAAAAATTTCGCCGACAGTAGAGGATGACGATAGGGCGGAGCGCAACAACCGTCGTTATCGACGCCCGCGCGCCCGCTAGGGCTGAGTAGAAAACCAGGCCGATGAGCCTGTGCGTTGGTTTCGTCGTGCGGGGGTAGTCACTGGCAATTGCCCACAAACCCGTCACTAATTGTCGCTACAATGCGGCGCTATGGATGACGTCTCTTTTCTGCTTGAATCCCTTAATGACCACCAACGCGAAGCGGTAACTTTACCGCCACAGCATGGCTTGGTATTGGCCGGCGCCGGCTCCGGTAAAACCCGCGTATTAGTGCATCGGCTCGCCTGGTTGATAAAGGTTGAGCAAGTTTCGCCTTATAGCGTGCTGGCGGTTACTTTCACCAATAAAGCCGCCGCCGAAATGCGCGCGCGTATCGAAAAGCTACTGGAGGTAAACACCCGTAGCTTATGGATCGGTACCTTTCACGGCATTGCCCACCGGCTGTTGCGTCTGCACTACGAAGAGGCTGGTTTACCTAAGGCCTTCCAGGTGCTCGACTCGCAAGATCAAAAGCGAGCGGTCGACCGGGTGATAAAGAGCCTCGATCTTGATACCAAGCAGTGGCCACCTCGCGAAGCTCAGGGGTTTATCAACCGGCATAAAGACGAAGGTACCCGGCCAGAAAATATTGCCGACGACGGTGACCCGAACCGCCGGCAGATGGTACGTATTTTTAGTGCCTACGAACAATACTGCCAACAGCGCGGTTTAGTCGACTTTGCTGAGTTGCTGTTGCGGGCCCATGAACTTTGCCGCGATAACCCTGACTTATTGCAGCATTACCGCCAGCGTTTCCGGCACATACTGGTCGATGAGTTTCAGGATACCAACAGCCTGCAATATGGCTGGCTGCGACTGCTTGCAGGCGACAGCGGCAAGCTGTTTGCGGTGGGTGACGACGACCAGAGCATTTATGGTTGGCGCGGCGCTAAAGTTGAAAACCTGCACCAATTCAGCCGCGACTTCCGCGACGCTCACACCGTGCGGCTAGAGCAAAATTACCGCTCTACCGGCACCATTCTAAAAGCCGCCAACGCACTTATCGCCAATAACAGCGAGCGGCTCGGCAAAGAGTTGTGGACCGCCGACAGCGATGGCCTGCCGATTACCAGCTACACCGCGTTTAACGAATACGATGAGGCTGATTTTGTTATCAGCCGCATTAAGCGCTGGGTAGACGAGGGCGGTAAGCGCAGTGAAATTGGTTTGCTGTATCGGTCGAATGCCCAGTCGCGGGTGTTTGAGGAAAACCTTATTGCCAACAGCCTGCCGTATCGCGTTTATGGTGGCCTGCGATTCTTTGAGCGCGCTGAAATTAAAACCGCGCTGGGATATATGCGATTACTGCAGCATCGGGCAGACGATGTGTCGTTCGAGCGAGTGATTAACTTGCCGACCCGCGGCATTGGCGATAAAACCGTCGAGCAGATGCGGCAATACGCCCGGGCTGAAGGCGGTTCACTGTGGCTGGCGGCAACTCGCTTGGCCGACGGCGGTTTAACGGCCAGGGCAGGCAATGCGGTTAAAACTTTCGTGCGCCTGATGACTGATTTAACCGAGCGCTGCAAAGACAAAGAATTGCATGAGCAAGTACAGTTGGTGCTCGATGCCACTCAGCTGATTGAGCATTACGGCAAAGAGAAAGGCGAGGCTGGCGAAACCCGTATCGAAAACCTCAAAGAATTGGTCAGTGCCGCCAAGGCTTTTGCTTACGAGCAATCCGAAGACGAAGACCCATTGGAAGCCTTTCTCACCCATGCCGCACTGGAATCGGGCGAAGGTCAGGGTGATGCCTGGGAGGACTGTGTGCAGCTCATGACACTGCACAGCGCCAAAGGGCTGGAGTTTCCGTTGGTGTTTCTCACCGGTCTTGAAGACGGTCTGTTCCCACACCAGCGATCGGTTAACGATGGTCGCAAGCTCGAGGAAGAGCGGCGGCTTTGTTATGTTGGTGTTACCCGGGCGATGAAGGAACTCTGCATTAGTCATGCAGAGCGCCGTCGCTTACACGGTCAGGAAAATTATTGTGTGCCGTCGCGGTTCTTACGGGAACTACCGAGCGAGTTGTTGGAGGAAGTGCGGCCTAGAATTAATGTTAGCCGACCAGCAAGCTACGGTGGCGGAAACAGCAGCTATGGCGGTAGTAATGGCGGACAGAGTGGTTATCAGAGCCCGCAGCTGGGTGGTCGCCGCCGCGATAGGGCGTTGAAAGATGATGACGCCAATACCGGTCTGAAACTAGGCGCGCGAGTTCTGCATGCCAAGTTTGGTGAAGGTACGGTAGTAAATCACGAAGGTAACGG
>CAJQNE010000221.1 GCA_905479545.1 uncultured Gammaproteobacteria bacterium
AACGTCGGCCATTTTATGACCAACCCGGCGATTATGGATAAAGACGGCAACGAAGTACCTGAAGGCATTATGGACGGCATGGTTACCGCCTTGGCCGCAATGCACGATTTACAGGGCAATACTGAGCGCCGTAATAGTCGCGCTGGTAGCGTAAATATCGTGAAGCCGAAAATGCACGGCCCCGAAGAGGTGGCTTTTTGCGTTGAGCTTTTTGAGCGTGTTGAACAGGCTTATGGCCTGGCGAAAAACACACTTAAAGTCGGCATTATGGATGAAGAGCGACGCACAACGGTGAACCTGAAAGAGTGCATCCGTGTGGCGAAAGACCGGGTGGTATTTATTAATACCGGCTTCCTCGACCGTACTGGCGACGAGATTCACACCTCAATGCTGGCAGGCCCGTTTGTGGCTAAATCGGCCATGAAGCAAGAAACCTGGATTAGTGCCTACGAAGACTGGAACGTCGACATTGGTATTGAGTGTGGTTTACCGGGTAAAGCCCAGATTGGTAAAGGTATGTGGGCGATGCCGGATGAAATGGCGGCTATGCTGGAGCAGAAAATCGGCCATCCTAAGTCGGGCGCGAACACCGCATGGGTGCCATCGCCGAATGGTGGTACGTTGCACAGCACTCACTACCATCAGGTAAACGTATTCGACGTGCAAGCTAAACTGGAAAAAGCGGGCCGCCGTGCAACCGTCGACCAAATTCTACAAATTCCATTGGAAGCCAATCCTGGCCGCTGGAGTGAAGCCGAGATTGATAAGGAGTTGGATAACAACTCACAGGGCATTCTTGGTTATGTGGTTCGCTGGATTGATGCCGGTGTCGGTTGCTCTAAAGTGCCTGACATTAATAACGTCGGCCTGATGGAAGATCGTGCCACCTTGCGTATTTCGTCTCAGCATATCGCCAACTGGATTGAGCACGGTGTCTGCTCTACCGAGCAAGCGGTGGCATCGCTTAAACGGATGGCGGCGGTGGTGGATGAGCAAAATGCCAGCGACCCTGGGTATGTCGCTATGGCGCCGGGTTTTGATGGTATAGCGTTTAAAGCCGCCTGTGATTTGGTATTTAAAGGCAAAGAACAGCCCTCGGGTTACACCGAGCCGCTGCTGCATGCTTACCGTATTGAGCAGAAAGCGCTGTAAATTCAGTTATGACATAACTGCGTGCTACTACCTCACAGTGTTGTAAGATGTGAGTGGAAACCGGAATAGCCTTGGCTGTTCCGGTTTTTTTCTGGCGATAAGACTAGCCGCTGAAAAATGTGCGATCGCACAATCTATAACAATGTGCGATCGCACATTATGTTTAAATGGTTGCTCGTTAACTTAACTAACGGGTACACAATGATTTCAATACGGTTCATATTTACCGTAGGTTTCACCGCTCTTCTGGCTATTTCAGCCATTGAAGTTACTAAAAATTTTAGCAACTTTCTCGACACTCATATCCAACAGGTTGACTCCCCAACACCTGACGCCAACTCTAGCGAATTTCGCTAATAACGCTGGCCACCCTCATAGGGTCCACACAAAGTCGCTCCGGAGCTTCACCAGATTGCTCCGGCACACTGAACTTCGCAGCCGTATTTGTAATCGGTTAGCCGGAAAATCTGTCTGTCTCCCGGGGGTGGGCCAACTCGTTTAAACCGCGAATCCATAATTAACATTGCTGCGTAGTATGGATACCTGTCGGCATTATTGTCGGCTTTTCACGCGAAATAACGAGGAGATTAATATGAAAAATCAAGTTAAAACGTCATCCACACTTGGCATTCTGGGCGCAGCAGCTATGCTGCTAGGCAGTGTGGCAATGGTACCGGCTACGGCTGCCGTCAATGCTGATGCAGGCGTAACCATGGTCGGCGGCGAAAAAATGTTCCCGGCCAAAGACATTATCGATAACGCGGTTAACTCCAAATCACACACCACGCTGGTTGCCGCAGTAAAAGCAGCCGGTTTGGTTGATACGCTGAAAACTGACGGACCGTTCACGGTATTCGCACCGACTAACGATGCGTTCGAAAACCTGCCAGAAGGCACCGTTGAAACGCTGCTGAAGCCAGAAAGCAAAGACACTCTAACCAAGGTACTGACCTACCACGTAGTGCCAGGTAATCTCGACTTACGCGCTGTTAATAAAGCACTGAAAGCTAATGGCGGAACCGTTGAACTAGCAACCGTCGCAGGCGACAAGCTCACCTTCACCAGCAATGGCCACAACCTTGTTGTTAAAGATGCCAAAGGTGGCGTTGCCAATATCGTAACCTACGATGTGTACCAGTCTAACGGCGTTATCCACGTAATCGATAAAGTACTACTACCTTAGTCGGTAGCCAAACTGTCGTTATTAAAGCGACAGTAACAACGGCCCGCCTGTTAACGTATCCAACGCGTTAACAGGCGGGCCGTTTTTTATTGGTCGCGGACTGCGCGGTAAAAGCAGCTACAGCTAATGAACTTTTACCATCACCGGCCTCAAACTAAGCCCACATAAAACAATCAGTTGTTCGCCATGACTAAACTAATAAATAGACCGCTTTTCGGCGGCATACTATTTCTAACATTACTTTCAGCCTGCTCTGCGAAGGCCCCCGCTACTGATGCATTTAAAGTAACCGGCAGTGATGGCGTCACCTTGCTGGCCGAGCCGCTAGCGGTGTTCGATTCGCCGTGGGCGATGACATTTCTGCCAGATGGCCGGGCGCTAGTTACCGAAAAAGCCGGCGCAATTTGGCTACTCAATCGCGACGGCAGTAAAGCGGATGTGTTGCGGAACACACCAGCCGTCGTTGATCGTGGACAAGGAGGCATGGGCGATGTGATTGTTCATCCACAGTTCGCCAAAAACCGACAGTTATTCCTGTCTTACATTGAGCGTGATGCTAAAGACGATGGTATCAGCGGTGCCGTCGTTGAACGGGCCACGCTAACTGTCAGTGACGCCGGGCCGTCGCTCACCGACCGGAAAATAATCTGGCGGCAAACCCCAAAGCTGAAAGGCAATGGTCACTATGGCCATCGGCTGGTTATTTCGCCAGACAATAAGCTATTTGTCACCTCTGGCGAGCGACAGAAATTCAACCCGGCTCAGAATATGGGCGTTAACCTCGGAAAAATACTCCGCCTGAATCTCGACGGTACGGTGCCGAAAGATAATCCGTTTGCTGAGCGTCCGTCACCGACCAATCAAATTTGGTCGCTCGGCCACCGTAATCCGCTCGGCATAGCGTTTAACGCTAACGGCCAGCTATGGGAGCATGAAATGGGCCCGCGTGGTGGCGACGAGCTGAACCGCATTATTCGCGGCGAAAACTATGGTTACCCTGAAGTTTCAGAAGGCAGCCACTACAGCGGAAAGTCCATTCCGCCGCATTCCAGCCGACCAGAATTTAAACCACCGGTTATCGCCTGGTCGCCGGTAATTAGCCCCTCAGGCTTGGTTATTTACGATGGCAAACTGTTTAGCGGCTGGCGTGGCGATGGCTTAATTGGCGGCCTGTCCGGCCAGGCGCTGGTTCGGGTTAGCTTTAACGGTGACAGCGCGACAGAGGCAGCGCGCTATAGCTGGGATAAACGCATTCGCGAAGTAGAGCAGGGGCCAAAAGGTGCGCTATACGTACTGGAAGATCGGGACGGTGGTCGCTTATTGCGGCTGTCGCCTGGAAAGTAGCTAGACTCTCATAGAGTGTTTGCAAAAAAGTAAGTTTTTGAATCAAGCATGTTCTTATGTAGGTCGACATCGCGAAGCATGCCGACAATTTGGGGTTCGCCCACCATGTCGGCATGCAAGCGATGCCGACCTACTGTAAATCGTTGATTCATTTGGAACACAGACAATTCTTTGCGAATATCCATGTCATCACAATTTGAATTACATAAGTATCATTTATGAGCGACAACAGCGAGTACACCCCCGCAAAAATCTGGCAGTGGGATAAAAACAGCGGCGGCAAATTTGCCAACATCAACCGCCCCATTGCCGGTGCCACTAAAGACAAAGAACTACCGCGCGGCGAGCATCCGTTCCAGTTGTATTCAATAGCGACTCCCAACGGCGTGAAAGTAACAGTGATGTTGGAAGAATTACTGGAGCTAGGTATCAGCGAAGCCGAGTATGACGCCTGGCTGATCAATATCAGCGAAGGCGATCAATTTGGTAGTGGTTTTGTCGAGATAAATCCGAACTCAAAAATACCGGCACTGCTGGATACCACTACCGAGCCGGGCACGCGGGTATTCGAATCCGGCTCAATATTGTTTTATCTCGCTGAAAAATTCGGTCGGTTCATCCCCAAAGAGGGTCGCGACCGCACTGAATGTATGAACTGGTTAATGTGGCAAATGGGTGCTACACCGTTCCTCGGTGGTGGTTTCGGGCACTTCTATAGCTATGCACCGACCAAACAGGAATACCCCATCGATCGCTTTGCGATGGAAGTAAAACGCCAGCTCAACGTGCTGGATAAACACCTGGCAGACAACCAGTTTATGGTCGGCGACCATTACACCATCGCCGATATGGCAATTTTCCCTTGGTACGGCGGTTTGGTGGCTACCGAGCTTTATGATGCACAGGAGTTTTTGCAGGTGCAGGAGTATAAGCACGTGAAACGCTGGGCTAAGGAAATTGACGCACGACCCGCCGTTAAGCGTGGTCGTCGGGTGAATAAGGCATGGGGGCCGGAAGAAAAGCAGTTGCTAGAGCGGCATAGTTCGGCAGATTTTGAGTAATATTCGTGGCGCTGAGTTTTGATACGAATATGGACTGGCCAATTTTGGCAATGAAGTGACTCTCCTGTTAAGGAGGGTTGCTTAAAAAATTCTTTCAGTTTTACGGGAGAAGTCTATTTCGAGAAATCTTACTGTTGACTCTGAGTCCATGGATGACGAAGAGGTTAAATATAGGGCTAAAGTTGAGTATGCAACTTTTGCTGATGAGGTGTGGGGTAAGCTGCCAGATTTTGATGAATCGTATGAGCGGGTTGTCGAGTTCTATAAATCATTGCCATGGAAGCAGGATCTACAAAAATCACGAGACTATAACTAGAACCGCAAAACCCCATACCCCGGCCTCTCAATCGGCGCATTCAACGAAGCCGATATACCAATCCCTAACGCATTCCGTGTAGCCACCGGATCAATAATCCCGTCATCCCATAGTTCGGAGCTGGTGTAGTAAGCATTAGTCTGGTTGGCGTAGTCATCGAACACGCGTTGCCGTATGGCTTCGAGCTGTTCGCCGGTCGGTTCGATGCCTTCGCGTTTTAGCTGAGAGAGTTTAATCGTCACCAGCGTTTCAGCGGCTTGCTCTTCGCCCATAATCGCTATCTGGCTATTCGGCCAGCTGAACAGCATGCGGGCGTCGTAGGCGCGACCGCACATGCCGTAGTTGCCGGCACCGTAGCTGCCGTTGGTCATTACGGTGAATTTCGGCACGGTGGAGCAGGCTTGGGTCATCACCATTTTGGCGCCGTCTTTGGTTATACCGGCTCGTTCGTAATCGCGGCCGACCATATAGCCGGTAATGTTTTGCAGGAAAACCAGTGGTGTGCGGTTCTGGTTGCACAGCTCCATAAAGTGCGCGCCTTTAATCGAGCTGTCGTTAAACAGCACGCCGTTATTGCCGAGTATGCCGACCTTATAACCCCAGATATTGGCAAAGCCGCAGACCAGTGTTTCGCCGTAGTTCGGCTTGTATTCGTGGAAGCGACTGCCGTCCACCATGCGGGCAATCACTTCGCGAATATCAAACTGCTTTTTAACGTTGTCGGGAATAATGCCGTACAGCTCGGTGGGGTCGTAGTAGGGCTCTTCGGGGGTGTCTTGCTGAATCTTAGTTTTTTCTTTTACGTCCCACTGGCCGACGATTTCACGACCAATTGCAATCGCCTCTGATTCGCTGTCGGCGTGGTAATCACAGGTGCCGCTTACCGAGGTGTGCATCGCTGCACCGCCGAGTTCATCGACAGTCACGATTTCGCCTGTGGCGGCTTTTACCAGCGGCGGGCCGCCAAGGAATACCGCGCCGGTGCCATTAACAATCACTGAGTAATCCGAAAGGGCCGGCACGTAAGCGCCGCCTGCGGTGCAGTGGCCGAATACCATCGCTAGCTGCTTGCAGCCCATTTTGGAGAGAATCGACTGGTGGCGGAATATCCGGCCGGCCATTTCTTTGTCGCCAAAAATGCTCGACTGCATCGGCAAGAAACCACCGGCGCTGTCACATAGGTGGATAACCGGCAGCTGGTTTTCAATGGCGATTTCGAGCGCCCGTAGTACCTTCTTAATCGTGAGCGGAAACCAGGCGCCGCCTTTAATCGTGCTGTCGTTAGCGTGAATCAGTACTTCACGGCCAGCAACCACGCCGACACCGGTAATGCAGCCCGCACCCGGCGCAATGCCGTCGTAGGCTTCGCAGCCGGCCATGCTGGAAAGCTCTAGAAATGGCGTGCCGGGATCGAGCAGCAAATCGATACGCTGACGCGGCAGCATTTTGTTGTTCTTCTCTAGCCGCAGTATGTCGCGCTCTGGCCGCTTGTGCCGCGCGTCATTTTGCCGCTGGTGGAATTCTTCGAG
>CAJQNE010000222.1 GCA_905479545.1 uncultured Gammaproteobacteria bacterium
TCGGTAAGTTACCGCCGATAGATGCCAGATCACCAACCACGGTAGTACCCAAGCCGAAGACAATGGTGAGCACGCTGGTAACGATGATGGCGGCCAGTGCCGAGGGAATGATGGTCGTGAAACGCGGCAAGATAAAAATAATCGCCATGGTCAGGCCAACCAGGCCAAGCATCGTTGCCATTTCGATACCCTGCAGCCAGCCACCGCAGTCGTTTACGCCGTCACCACAAGGCGCTTTGAACTGCGACATCTGGGCGAGGAATATCACGATTGCCAAGCCGTTCACAAAGCCGAGCATCACTGGCTGCGGCACCATGCGAATGAACTTGCCGAGTCGCAACCCGCCCGCAGCCATCTGCAGAATGCCGGTAAGCACCACCGCAGCAAATAAGTACTGAACGCCGTGGTCAGCCACCAGGGCCACCATCACCACTGCCATTGCACCGGTTGCGCCGGAAATCATGCCGGGACGACCACCAAATACTGCAGTAATAAGGCCGACCATAAAGGCCGCATATAAACCAGCGATCACCGGCACACCAGCAATCAAGGCAAAAGCCGTAGCTTCAGGAACCAGAGCAAGCGCTACCGTAAGGCCGGAAAGCAGCTCAGTTTTATATTTCAGTAAGGGGTTTTGCGACATGATATTCCTGAATCTAAGCGGGATACAGTGACTAAACCGCTGTATTTAAGGGGGAATTTTGCGCGCACTGTACCAGAGCACCGTCTTTAGCTCGACCGGTTGCGCGGTCTCTGCCGACTGTCGGTAGTCGGCGTGAGGCGTTCAGAAGCTAGCGCTTTCAGGTATTAACTAATGGCAAATCAACGGCTTGGCTGAATTGTGATGCGCACAAAAATGCTGCAAAGCAGCATTTTTAAGTCATTGAATAAATGACATATTTTGCCTAACTCAGGAAAGAGTGACGACTCATTGCGCTAGTACGAAGCCCGTTGACTGAGTGTCGTCCACACCGGTTGCACCGACTTCGGTAACGACTGAACCTTGCCCAGTGCTAGCCAGTGTTGATCCGGGCCATGAAAGTCGGAGCCAATGGAGCCCATTAGCTCGTAGGCGTCTGCATCCTTGGTGGCTTGGGTGATTTCATCAGCCGTCGAATTGCCACAGCAGACCTCCATTGCATCGCCGCCCTCTTCGCTAAATGCCGAAAGCATCCGCCTGCGCCAGGAAGCCGTCATGTTGTAACCAAACGGATGGGCCAGCACAGCCTTGCCTCCTGCTGCGTGAATCCAGCGAATCACATCCTCAAGCTCACACCAGTCGCTGCCCACATAACCCGGCTTACCGGGCTTGAGGTACTTTTTGAACGCGCCGTTCATGTCTTTCACTAAACCGTCTTCCACCAACAGCCGGGCGAAGTGAGTCCGGGTTATCTGCCCATCTGCTGTCATTGAGGCGGCGCGTTCGGCGGCATTACTCAAACCAGCTTTTTCAAGCTTCGCAGCCATTTTTTCAGCACGGGCCACGCGCATCTGTTGATGTTCCGCTAAACCCGCTTTCAACACATCGGATTCAGTATCAATGCCCAGGCCAACGACGTGCAGCGTCCGCTTTTGCCAACTGGCAGAAATCTCTGTACCGGCTATTAGCTCTATATCCGCTTCAGCCGCAGCGACACGGGCTTCGGCGATGCCGTCAATGCTATCGTGGTCCGTTAACGCCAACAGCGTTACCCCAGCGTCGGCCGCTCGCGCCACGACATCGGCTGGCGCCAGGCGACCGTCAGATGCGGTGGAATGGCAGTGGAGATCTACAAGAGATTTAATGGCGACAGTATCCGAAGGTGGAGAAGCCACATTGTACCGTGTTGTCGGTGAGCTTGACGGTCTGCTCGAAGCGCCCAGTAGTGCGGCCTTTCGCCCCCCCGGTTAGTCAAGCAGCTTGCAGCTCAAACTCGTCTTTAGAACATACGGCACATTCGGGACAGACAAAATCTTCCGGCAAATCAGCAAACTTCATACCGGCAGGATAACCTTCGTAGTCATCACCTTTGGCTTCGTCATACTGGTATTCGCAACCACTACAAACGTAAACCACGATTACGCCACCAACGGCTTCGGCTCATCCGCGCCGAGCTTGCCGTTTTGCCCATAGCGGGCATAAATTTCATCGCGGCAATGTGGCGCAACATTGACCTTATCCAAATCACCGTCGATATGGCTAAGCGCCAGTACCCGCTTATCCATCACTTTAAACCACAGCGGAGGAACATAAGCGAGGGTGTACATGCCGTAGTAGCCGTTTGGTAACCGCGGCACATCGTTGAAGTCACGGAGTGACTGATAGCGCCGGGTCGGGTGCGCGTGATGATCGGAGTGGCGCTCCAGATGGAACAGCTGCAAATTACTGAAACGATGATTACTGTTCCAGGAATGATGTGGCTGACAGCGTTCATACCGACCACTCGGCAACTTTTCGCGCAGCAGACCGTAGTGCTCAATGTAGTTCGCAGTGGTGAGCTGCCACCAGGCAAAGACATTATGAATCAATAGAAACGGAATCATAATTAAGCCGAATGCAGCGATAAGCCCCAGCTGTAACACCGCCGTAATCGCATACGACTGAAGAATTTCGTTCTGTCTATTCCACACCGATAAACCTTTACGCGCCAATCGCTGCTTCTCCACGTTCCAACCCCGGCGGGCGGCACCGGGAATTTCGCGGAGCGCAAAACGATAGATACTTTCACCCATGCGCGAACTGGCGGGATCTTCGGGGGTCGCTACGTCGCGATGATGGCCTTTATTGTGTTCAACCCAGAAATGGCCATATGCAGGCACCGCTAATACAATTTTTGCCAGCCAATGCTCTAACCCGGATTTTTTATGGCCCAGCTCGTGGCCGGTATTAATACCCAAGCCACTGCCGATTCCGGTAG
>CAJQNE010000223.1 GCA_905479545.1 uncultured Gammaproteobacteria bacterium
ACTAATATATGTCAGTTGGTACTGAACATAGATAGTCAGTGAAGTTTGAGCAGGAAAATCGACCGGCTGGCGAATTTTCCGCCGAACAAGTTTAGTCAGGCTTTGTCGGGCGCTGAGTCGCGAAGCTTAATTTATAGGGATGGATTCCACATTGATCAATATATTAACCCGCCGGAACGTCGATTCCGGCACACGCCGTCGCGTAAACCACGATAGCCTACGCTTGGCCAAACTATTTTTTTCGGCGCTCGCGATGTTTAGTTTTCTGCTGAGTATTGAGCTGTTTTTCGTGGCTTCCAACGAACTTCGTGCCTTCGCTGCCTTTGCCTGGTCAACCTTGTATATCGCGGCTATTATTGGCCTGGATGAACGCCGCCGCTGGGGATATTTTCTGACGTTAGCGATACTGCTCGTTCAACCAACTGCACTAGCAGCTTTCACTCAACCTTTCTGGCAGCTGGGTGCAATTATCGGAGTTGCTGCTTTCCCTCTGGCGCTCTATCTTAGCCAAAATAAAATCAGCAATTTGTTTGATTAACAGCTTGTTTAGCATGTCGAAGTACCTGGTCTCAGGAAAATGGAACTCGTAGCCGGAATGCAGCACCGTTGCCCGGCTCACTTTCCAATAAATCTAAACTTCCGCCATGCGCTTCCAACAGTGCTTTGATAGTCGGTAAGCCTAAACCGGTCCCGCCCTTGCCACGGGCAGTAGTAAAAAACGGCTCGAAGATTTTTTCAGCATTAGCGGCTGAAACGCCGTCACCGTTGTCAGCAACCATTAACTCCAGCGAACCATCACTTTCCGATGCGCTAACGACGATCGAATCAGCGCCATGCTGACAAGCATTATCAAGCAAATTGGTTAGCACGCTGCCGGCCAGGTCAACGGCCATTAGCGCTTCCTGATCAACGCCGTCTGGCCAATCTATCGCTAAGGTCAGCGGCTTATCTGCATAGCGCCCCTGCAGGCTGTTCAGCAACTCCAACCAATTACAACGCTCACCCGAAGGCCGCAGTACGTCAGCACGTGCCAGCCCGAGCAAACGCGACACCAGCAGCTCAAGCCGGTTGGCGTCAGCCAGTAAGTTATTCAGAAAACGTTCCCGGCGCTCAGCAGGCATGACATCGGCATGATCCCGCAGTAGTTCTACCGCGCCCCTCACTGAGGTCAGCGGTGTTTTGAATTCATGGCTAACCTGAGCAGCAAAACGGTTAATGTAGTCCGCACGTTCCTCCAACGTTTGAGCTAGCTCAGCAACATCCTCGGAAAGCTGCCGCATTTCTACCGTACCGGAATGGCTTAACGGTGTTACCGCACCCTTGTTACCCGCTAACGCTAACGCCACTTGTGTTCGTAGTGCACGAATGGGCCCGCTGATAAAATAAGCGGTAATAAAGGCGAATAACACGACCAGCAGCAATAGCGCGACGATGGCGAACCCCAATTCGCCACGCTTACCCCATAACGTATCTATAACACTAGCGGGGGTTCGCTCTAACAACACGGTGCCAACAACCCGCTGCTGCCACTCGACGGGCATAACGACGGTAACTCTTAACTTCGCGCCGCGACTAATACTTAACCAGCTTTTTTGCAGTTTCTGACTACGAGCCCGCATCACACTGCGGTGTTCACCCCGTAAACCATCCTGCACCTCCGTACGAACCAATAATGAACGACCATGATCGCCGCCGGTACTGGCAATAATAGTGCCCAGGCAGTCCGTCAACCGCATTGCAGATAGCGTTACCACCTGAGCATTCGCCATGACTTCCTGAACCGCAGGGGCAGCTTGCTCAGCCCAGGCCAATGGCAATTGGTTAGCTACAGCGGGTGGCGGTGCTTCAGGCAAAATCCCGTCACTAGCCAGGTCTAACTGCGGCGAACGTAGCTGAAATACCCGCTCATTGCTCTCTGGCCCTGAATACGCAGCAGGCGGGCAACCCGTCTGTGCACCGCTGGCTGCGCCGAACTGCTGCTTTAGCGCATACCGGTAGGTTGCGCCAATAAATGCCGCCTGGCTCACCAACGCATTTTCGGTTTGCCGCACCAGAGCACTTTCGTAAATACGTAAACCGGCGATTCCCGCCAATGGCAGTAACAGCACCATTAGCTGCACAGCCAGTAGCACCGTACCCATACGTGGTCGCAGTTTATTACGCAGCCTGGCAAACAAAGCTAGCTCTGGTGGCTCTGCGACAAGGTGTAACCGATTCCATGTACCGTTTTTATCGGGTCGCCACCAGCGTCGGCCAATTTGCTCCGCACCCGCCGAACATGACTATCAATAGTTCGATCGGAAACGACCTTATGGATATCGTAAGCGCCGGTCATCAGCTCATCGCGGCTATACACTTTGCCGGGCCTGGCGATCAACGTTCTTAAAATGCCGAACTCGGTAGCAGTAAGTTCCAACCGCTTACCCTGCCATGTTGCTGTATACGCCACCGGATCAAGCTCCAGGCCGTTATAGCTAATCACGTCACTGGCTCCCGTGCCGGCCGCTACCGCAGCAGCCGACTCAAAACGACGAAGCACGGCTTTCACCCGCGCCACCAGTTCCCGCGGGCTAAATGGCTTATTCATATAATCGTCGCCGCCCAACTCCAAACCAACAATCCGATCTATCTCATCGGTTCGTGAGGTAAGAAACACGATGGGCAAAGCGCTGTGCGCCTCTCCTTGCCGTAGGCGGCGGCAAACTTCCGTGCCATCCATTTCCGGCATCATGATGTCGAGAATTAACAGATCATATTTTTGCTGCTCACAGGCCTGAAGCGCCAGCACTCCATTGGCGACCACCTGTACTTCATACCCCGCCTGCTCAAGCGCAAAGCTCAGCACTTCGCCGATATGCGGGTCATCGTCTGCAACGAGAATTTTTGCGGCCACAAGGCGCTCCGGAAATGTCTGGAAAAGGTTTAGAAACGTTCTGGAGACGCAGTGCAACAGCTCGCGAGAAGTATCTCAAGCCCCAAAATGCCGAAACCAGCCAATTGCACTGAATTTGCACAAAATTCACCGGCTTTTGCACGGCTGGCGGCATGACTTTGCACAGCCTCTCAACACAATGACGTTATTCATCGGAGCCTGAATTCACCACCTAAGTGCACCCCGGACTAACGACCATGATTTCGCCAATATTTGACGCCGCCTTTAACCAGTCACCACACCCCTACCCCAAAGCCCCTGGCACCCCCCGTCGCCAAAATTACTGGCTAGCGCTGTGCGTCTTACTCGGTGCAACATTATTGGCCGCTGAGCCAGCGTTGTGGTTGCTTCGCAGCTGGTCAGCACCAGCTTACGACTCACAAGGCGAATGGCTAGCGCTATTAGCACTCGGCCTACTAACCTGGAGCGTAAGCAGCCCTTTACTCAGCACGCCTTCCCGCCGACGCGGCGTGGCGCTATTGCTCGCCACTGCTGTCATCCGGCTTATCGGTCAGCGCCTGGCAATCAACACAGTCAGTGCAGTCGCGTTGGTGATAGATGCCTATGCTATCGCCTTGCTGCTTGGCACCGCACACCGACGACGCGCCATATCGCCGTTCTGGTTGGCACTGCTATTTGCTTGCACGTTGCCACTAGAGCACCTGCTACAGCGGATAGGCGGCTATGGGCTGCAACAGCTTTCCACCAGTGCGGCCTGCTCCGTATTGCAGCTATTTACCGACCAGCTAGTCTGCGGCAACGACCGAATCGCGCTGGGTGGCAAAGAACTATTGGTCGACTTGCCCTGCTCTGGCGCCCGCGGCTTATTAGCACTCGTCGCGCTGTTTTTCGGCATCGCGGCGTTACGTCGTCCGACCTGGCAACGCGCAGTAACCGGCCTGCTAATTACTTTAACTGCCGCCGTCATCGGCAATGCGCTGCGTCTGGCCGCTATCGCCGCACTATGGGCTGGCGGCGTCGATAGCATCATGGCCAAGCCTTGGCACGGCGTTATCGGCATAACCGCGTTATTGCTCAGCACTGTGCCGCTGCTGCTGTGGGCACGCCAACTACCGAATGCAGCACCAAAAACAGCCTCGCCCCGTAACCGCCGGAATACTCACCCTAAAGCCTATTTGGCAGCGCCTCTCTTTCCGCTACTCGCCTTCGTAGTGCTCGCCACTCCTGCTAAACCGCTGGATATCGCAGCGGTAGAGCAAAAAGCCAGCCTGCCTTATCGAATTAGTAGCCTGGCGCTCAGCGAAGGCCGACTTTCCAGCAAAGAGCAACAATATTTTAACCAATGGGGCGGCGGCGCACGGCGAGGGTATTACGGCCCCTACACCCTACTCACTGTCAGCACTCGTGCTCCGCTGCGGCACCTGCACAACCCGGCCGCCTGCCTGGGTGGTAACGGCAATACCCTTACCTATCTGGGACAACGCCAAATAGGCCTGCCCAGCGCCGAATACTTACTAACCGACCGCGAAGGCAGTCAATGGCAGGTGCTGGTGAGCTATGTCTCCGACAGCAATGAATGGGCCACCGACGTAGCGACCGTGAGCTGGCATTGGCTGCGTGGCGCGCTTCGCGGCCAACCCGAACGCTGGACGATGCTGCAGCGTATTGCGCCGATCAATCATTCAACCCGCTCAATGAACAACACACCCTTCAGCCGCTTCAACAACAGTTTGATTAGCGCATTGGACTTATCTCAGCCCCCTGCCGCAGCAGATTTTCAAACCCCTGCCTCTCTGGCGTTGCAGTAATCACTTTCTGAGCTACTCACTAGGAGAACCAATATGAAAACTCTCACCCATAAGCGTCACTGGCTTGCTGCTATGTTCATCAGCGGCATCTTCGGTACCGGTATCGCTGTAGCAAATATGCAGGAACCGGCAGGCACCATCACCGCCACTATTGACGGAAATACCGTCTATTTACCGAGCCTGAAATCCGATATCAGCGCCAAAATAGACGGCGACCTTGCCACCGTAACGGTACGTCAAACGTTCAATAACCCCTACGACGTGCCAATGAATGCTCGCTACCTGTTTCCAATGAATAAATCCGGGGCGGTTTATGAGATGCAAATGGAAGTTGGCAACGAACGCATCCGCGCCAAAATTGAAAAAAAGCACGAAGCTACGCGGCAGTTTGAAGCGGCCAAAAGCCAGGGTAAAAGTGCCGCGCTACTGCAGCAACAGCGGCCGAATATGTTTACCCAAAAAATCGCCAACCTTATGCCGGGCTTGCCCATTGCGGTAACCATGCAGTACGTGCACCCGGTGCCGCGCCTTGATGGTGCTTACCAACTGGTATTACCTCTAATCGTTGGTCCACGATTCGAGCCGTCGGTGAGCCACCCCGACAGCGAAGCTGAGGGCGATGAACCTGAGCACCATTACGAAGAAGCTCGTGCTGAAAGTGACACCACGGACGGTTGGAGCATCGATAAGCTACCGACCTACCCCGTCACTGCAGGAATCGATATTCCAGAAACGGTTGACGCCGATCGCGTATCGATCAACATTGCCATAAACGGTGGCATGACCATAAACCATATAGACAGCCAGACCCACGCACTACAGATAGACCGACCAACGCCTGGTTCAGCCACCGTGCAATTAGCCAGTGGCAGAACCATTGATAACCGCGACTTTGTATTGCGCTACCAGCTGGCAGGCGAAAGCACGCAAGCCGGCTTGCTCAGCCATGTCGACGAGCGTGGCGGCTTTATCAGCCTACTTCTGGAACCGCCGACTGTGCCGGTAGAAGCCGACATTAGCCCGCGGGAAATGGTATTCGTACTGGATTGCTCCGGCTCTATGAACGGCGCGCCGATGGATGCCAGTAAAGCCTTTATGCGTGAAGCATTGAATACGCTGCGGCCCGACGATGCGTTTCGAATTATTCGCTTTAGCGATGCTGCAACTGAGTTCAGCACTGAGCCGCTGGCAGCAACGCCAGGCAATATTCGTCGCGGACTGAAGTACGCCGCCCGCTTGCGTGGCGGCGGTGGCACGATGATGACCTCCGGCATTCGCCAAGCCTTCGCCCCGGCGGTTCCGGCCGGTCGAATTCGCATCGTCACCTTTTTAACCGACGGTTATATTGGTAATGAGCGCGATGTGCTCAAACTACTCCGCAAACAACGTGGCGAAGCCCGGTTATTCGCGCTGGGCGTAGGCAGTTCAGTAAACCGCTATTTATTAGACGAAATGGGTCGCGTTGGCCGTGGATTCACCCGCTATATCGACCCCACCGAAGATCCCGAAGCAGTGGCGCGCGGCCTGGCTCAGCGACTGCAATCACCGCTGCTTACCAATGTCTCTATCGATTGGGGCAGGCTAAAAGTCAGCGAGCAATTTCCTGCTGTTGTGCCCGACCTATTCGCCGGTGATTCGCTACGAGTACAGGCGAAATTTGCGGCTGAACAAAATGGTAGTTATCCGATTTTGGTCAACGGTTTGGTCAATGGTCGCAAAGCACAACTGCCTGTAACGCTTAACCTGATCGACAGCGATAGTGGTGATGCCGTTGCGTTAGTGTGGGCCCGCAGCAATATTCAGGACGCGATGCAGGCCCGTTCCACGCCTAAAGATTTTCGTAACCCGCCGCGCACAGACGAAACCATTCAACAGCAGGTAACCCAGCTTGGCCTCGATTTCTCGCTAATAACCCGATGGACATCATTTATTGCGGTTTCCGAGCAAATTTATAACGACAATCCGACAGAAAATAATGAAGCCGACATAGCCCTGCCAATGGTTGCAGGCGTTAGCAATAATGCTTACCCACGACACGCTGGCGGTGCCGCGCCTGCCGCCGGGCCTATGGCGACATTACTGGTAATGATGCTTGCACTGACCGCAGGATGGCGATGCAGAGTAACGACGTAATGAAGCCAGCAACGAGTAAGCAGCTGGCCGCCAATGACCGCCGGAACATTGACACTTCCGAGCTCACTGGCAAATTCGCCGGAGAAGTAAATTCAGCCGAACTACTGTCGGTTAATCTGCAACTTCGTCAGACACTGCTGCTCTGGTCAGCGAGCCGGATTATGGACTTAAGGAATCAGCAGCTGTAAATCCCCCCTGGCCCTCGGATCTGCCAACTTTGCAATGTCAGGCTCTAACGGACGTGTTCACCGCTGCCGCTCCCAATGCCACTCAACTATTGCAGGTCACCGGCTTGGGTAACGTAAAAATCAAACACTTGTTGCAATGCCGTTGGCATCGTTTGGCTAATACGAAAAGGTTGACCCGGAAAATCGAAGTCCACTACGAATAGCTCCAGCTGGCCTAACCCCTGAGGGTCAGCGATGTAGATAATTTTGTTGTTGTCACGGGTAATCTCAAGCTCCCGACGTACTGAGGAACCCAAGCCAAAATCTGCATTGAGTTTAATAAACAAACCCGGGGCCATGGCGTCCACTAAATACAGTTCCGCCGTCGCAAGTTGCTCATGATCTGCCGAATACACCACGAACTGGCTATTCGGGCTCAAATTAAAGTTGCTGACACCGCTGATCACACCCTCACCGGAAACTTTGACCACGTTTAGCGGGTCGTCGAATGCAACCCGATAGAGTTCGCTCACTGACAGGGTATCCAGGTCGGCAAGAAAATAAACAAATTGACTAGCCGAGTCGATCGAAAAACCTGTCTGCAGATTATCGATGTTATCG
>CAJQNE010000224.1 GCA_905479545.1 uncultured Gammaproteobacteria bacterium
AACATCGCACCACAACCAAATTTCACTCGGGTAAAAGCGGGTGAGTTACTTAAACCTCTGCGCCACCAGCGATTGCGGGACACGCCGGTACTTAGCGTTCTATTGCACGCGATTTTTATCGTGGTGGCATTTGGTACTGCTTTAGCCGGCGGTTACTTCCTTTCAACGCCAGCGGAAGGTATGGCGCTGAATTCGGCAACTATTATGGAGTTGCCCATGCTGGTGGCGATTGTGAATAGCGCACTGTTCCTGATTGCTTGGCGATGGGTTGTGGCGAAGGCCTGGGCGCGGCTTGAGGCTGTTTGTCCGGCTCGATTTTCTTGAGCATATCTGCCAGTTGCGCTCACCCTAGCCCTCTCCCGGAGGAAGAGGGGGTGTACCTAGCGGGCTAATTAATCGTTAGCTCGCTGTTCCAGCGCAACTACAGCGGGTAGCTGCTTGCCTTCTAGAAATTCCAGAAAGGCGCCGCCACCAGTGGAAATATAGCTGATGCGGTCGGCCAGGTGATATTTATCGACGGCGGCGACCGTGTCACCACCACCGGCGATTGAAAATGCCTCGGAGGCGGCAATCGCTTCGCCAAGCACTTGCGTGCCGTGGCTGAATTGCTCAATTTCGAACACGCCCAATGGGCCGTTCCAAACGATAGTGCCGGCATCGCGCATCATGCTTGCCAGGTGCCGTGCGGTTTCCGGGCCGACGTCGAGGATCATGTCGTCGTCGGCTACTTGGTCTACCGCCTTCACCGTAGCTTTGGCGTGCGCCGCAAATTCTTTGGCCACGACCACATCGGTCGGGACGGGTATTTCAATGCCTTTTTCGGCAGCGCGTGCCAGTAGGCGCTTGGCATCGTCCACCATGTCTTTTTCGTAAAGTGACTTGCCGACATTATGGCCCGCTGCCGCGATGAAGGTGTTAGCAATGCCACCGCCAACAATCAGTTCATCGACCTTGTTGAGCAGCGTTTCCAGTACGGTGAGCTTGGTAGAGACTTTGGAGCCCCCGACGATGGCCGCCATTGGCCGTTTCGGAGCATCGAGCGCTGAGGCCAGCGCGTTTAACTCAGCCGTCAGCAGTGGGCCGGCGCAAGCAACGGGCGCGAGTAGGGCGACGCCGTGGGTGGAGGCGTGGGCGCGGTGAGCCGTGCCAAATGCGTCCATGACAAACACGTCGCAAAGCTTGGCCATTTTTCGTGCCAGCACGTCGCTGTCGGCTTTTTCACCAGGGTTGAACCGCACATTGCCGCAGAGTGCCACTTCGCCCGGTTTAATTTCGAGGCCGTCGAGCCACTGCGGTTCAAACCGCACGGGCATATTGAGCAACTGGCTCAGGCGAACGGCTACCGGGCCGAGCGAATAGTAGTCATCAAACTCGCCCTCGACCGGTCGGCCAAGATGTGACATCAGCATCACCGCCGCGCCCGCGTCCAAGGCCATTTTAATTCCGGGCAGCGAGGCCAGAATACGAGCATCGGACGTGATCCGACCGTCTTCAATCGGCACGTTGAGATCAAGGCGCATTAGAACCCGTTTGTTGGCTACATCGAGGTCCTGAAGTTTTTTTACGTTCATTGTTTGTTTTATCCGCCGCTCAGGCCGGTTGTTAAGATTTTTTTTCCGGGAATACCAGTTTCTTGTCCATGCCCCAGCCAGCGTTGCCTGCCCGAACGTCTTTGAATTTAAGCTCAAATTCGAAGGTAAAAGTGGTTCGGCCAGTTAACTCGCCTTCGCTTTCAACGCGGTAGCTGGATATCAAACCACCTAAAAACGATGATGAGGTTTTGGATTTATGCAGGTAAATCGCCCCGTCAACCAAGCGTTCGGCGTCGGCCTGGGTTATTTTCCAGCCTTTGCTTTCCCAGATGTTCGATACGTCGTCGACGCGCACATAGTTCATCTTCTTCTCGAGAAAATGAACGCGATTGCCGTTAAATACAGTGGCCATAGTTTAGTTATCCCATTACGCCGCGCGCTGTATCGGCCACATTTTCGGCGGTGAAGCCAAAGTGTTCAAAAATTTGCTCAGCCGGAGCCGACATGCCGTAGCGATCCAGACCGATCACTTGGCCGCTGGTGCCGACGTATTTGTACCAGCCGCTGGTAACACCGGCTTCCACGGCAACCCGGCTAGTTACGGCCTTCGGCAAAACAGACTCTTTATAGTCGTCGCTTTGGCGTTCAAAGGCCTCGACGCAGGGCATAGAAACCACACGTACGGCCTTGCCTTCACTGCGAAGTTTTTCAGCCGCATCGGTGCAGAGGTATAGCTCTGAACCGGTACCGATAAGGATAACGTCGGGGTTGCCTTCACTGTCACTGAGTACATAGCCGCCTTTGATGATGTTGGCGGTCTGTTCGGCATTGCGTACCTGATGCGGCAGGCCCTGGCGGGTCAGGGCCATACCCGTCGGGCCGTCTTTGCGTTCAATCGCTGAGCGCCAGCCTACCAGTGTTTCGACCGCATCAGCCGGGCGCCACATGTCGAGGTTTGGCATCAAACGCAGGCTCGCGGTGTGCTCTACCGGCTGGTGAGTCGGGCCGTCTTCGCCTAAGCCGATAGAATCGTGCGTGAGTACAAAAATGCTCTGCGTACCCATTAACGCGGCCATACGAATAGCGTTGCGGGCGTAGTCAGAGAACACCAAAAAGGTGCCGCCGTAGGGCAGTATTCCGCCGTGTAGCGCCATGCCGTTCATAATCGCGCTCATGCCGAATTCACGCACGCCGTAGCGCAGGTAGTTACCGCTGGCATCGTTTGCGGTAACGTCTTTAGAGCCTTTCCACCAGGTGTTGTTTGAGCCGGTAAGGTCGGCTGAGCCACCGACCAGCTGTGGTAGCAACGGGCCAACGATGTTCAGCGCCATTTCGGAGGCCTTACGGGTGGCAACTTTTACACCGTCGCTTTCAGCATTGGCGATGGCGGTATCGAGCTGCTTAGCCCAGTCGAGTGGTAATTCGTTGCCAAGCCGGGCGACGAGCTCAGCTTCTTCTTCAGGGTAGTCATGACGGTAGGCTTCAAACAGCTCGTTCCATTCCAGTTCCGCCTGAGTTCCTTTCGCGACGCCGCTCCAAGCGTCGTAGACATCCTGAGGAATTTCGAACGGCGGGTGCGACCAGCCAATGCTGTCTCGGGTCAATTTTATTTCGTCGTCACCCAGTGGCGCGCCGTGCGCTCCGGCAGAATTCGATTTATTCGGCGAGCCTTTGCCGATAATGGTTTTACAACAAATCAGAGCGGGCTTATCGGCCGCTTTGGCTTCGGCAATAGCGGCGGTAATTGCTACCGGGTCATGGCCGTCGACGTCGGGCACTACATGCCAGCCGTAAGCTTCAAAGCGCTTCGGCGTGTCATCGGCAAACCAGCCGCCCACTTCGCCATCGATAGAAATGTTGTTGTCGTCGTAAATGGCGATCAGCTTGTCGAGGCCCAGTGTGCCGGCCAGCGAGCAGGCTTCGTGCGAAATACCTTCCATCAGGCAGCCATCGCCAAGGAAGCACCAGGTGTTGTGATCGATAACGTTGTAACCATCACGGTTGTACCTCGCCGCGAGCATTTTTTCCGCTAGCGCGAAGCCAACAGCATTAGTAATGCCCTGGCCAAGCGGGCCGGTGGTAGTTTCCACGCCTGTGGTAATAAAGTTTTCCGGGTGGCCGGGGGTTTTTGCGCCGAACTGGCGGAAGTTGCGCAGTTCTTCAATCGGCAAATCGTAGCCGCTAAGGTGCAGCAGCGAGTAAATAAGCATTGAGCCGTGGCCATTTGAGAGTACAAAGCGGTCGCGGTTCAGCCATTGAGGATTGGCTGGGTTGTGCTTCAGGAAGTCGTTCCACAGCACCTCTGCAATGTCTGCCATGCCCATTGGCGCTCCGGGGTGTCCGGAGTTGGCCGCTTGCACGCCGTCCATACTAAGTGCCCGAATGGCGTTGGCGAGGGTTTGTTTGCTCACTGCATTTGGCATTAGGCCGACCGGCTAGCTTAAGGGAGCGCGCGATTTTCCTTGATGCGCCCGCTGCTGGCAACTTAGTGAGCCTGCCGCAGCAGAAATTCCTGAGTCAGGACTGCTCGAGAAGTAAACCGAATTCATCGCCCGGCATTGCTTTGCAGCCAGCCTTGGTACTGGTCGCAGCCAAGGCCTTGTAAATAGCCTAGCTGGGCTTCGGTCTCTACGCCTTCAGCAATCGTTTTTAGCTGCAGTGCCTTGGACATACTTATGATTGCTGAGGTAATTGCGCGGTCGTCCGGGTCTAGCGGAATGTCGTCGACAAAGGTGCGGTCAATTTTGACGGTGTCGATAGGGAATTTTTTCAGGTAGTTCAGGCTGGAATAGCCGGTGCCAAAGTCATCGACGCTGATGCGAACACCGATTTGTCGCAGGGCGAGCATATTCATGCGTACCTGCTCGGGGTTGGTCATTAGCGTTGTTTCAGTAATTTCTAGCTCTAGCAAGCTACCGGCTAGGCCATAGCGGCGGAGTTTTTCGGATAAGTGTACTGCGAGTTGCGGTTGGTTGAATTGGGCCGCCGATAGGTTGATAGCCATGGGTACTGGCGTTAGCCCTGCCTTTTGCCAGTCCACTAGTTGCTGGAACACAGTGTCAAAAATAGTTTCGCCAAGTTCAGGCATCAGGCCGGTATCTTCAGCGGTGGGAAGAAACTCGTCGGGCATAATAATGCCGCGTGTCGGGTGGTGCCAACGCATCAATACTTCAGCGCCGCAGATTATCTGGCTATTAACGCCGACTTTAGGCTGGTAATTGGCCGTCATTTCGCCGTGCTTCAGCGCTTGCCGCAGTTCACCTTCGAGAATCAGGCGGTTTTTTACGGCGTGGTGCATCGACGGCTCGAACTCACAAACCTTCGAACGGCCTAATCGTTTCGCGGCGTACATTGCGGTGTCGGCCTGACGGATGACATCGTCACTACCTAAACCATATTCACCGCCAAAAGGCGCGATACCGACACTTACGCTACCGTGCAATAAGTGACCGCCAATACTATAGGGCTCGGCTAATCGGGTTTGCAGTATTGAGGCTAATTTCCGGGCGCTGCCAATCGCGGCATCGCTGTCATCAACTAATTGCCCGGTCATCACTACAAACTCGTCACCACCATGGCGGGCGACGATGTCGGTTTTACTGACGCACTGACTGGCTCGCGTGGCAATCTCTTTGAGCATTTCGTCGCCAATGGCGTGGCCGAGCGAGTCGTTAATAGTTTTGAAATTGTCGACATCCCAGAACAGCATGGCTCCCACACGCCCCGTTTTGCGGCCGTCGGCGAGCAGTTTTTTTAAGCGGTTCTGCAGAGCTAAGCGGTTAGGCAGGCCGGTAAGACTATCGCTATAGGCTAGTTTGCGAATGTGGCTTTCTTGTTCGAGCCGGTCGCGGATATCGGAGAAAGTAACCACGCAACCGCTCACCTCGCCCGCTTGGTTGCGGGTTGCCGCACAGCGAAACTCTACCTGTACTACCGAGCCGTCACGGGATGTGGCACCGACGTTATTAGCATGTATGGCATCAGCGCCAGCGAGTACCGCAGTAATTTCATCGATAGCAACCCGACCCGGACACGCTGGGTCATCGGCGTCTTCGATATAAATAAAGCCAAAAACGCTTGAGCCGAGAACTTCTGCCTGAGTGTAACCAAGCATTTCTTCAGCTGCCCTGTTAACGAATAACAACGTGCCATCACTGTCAAAGTGAACAACTCCTTCGCAAACGTTGGCCAGAATGGCCTGGGTCATGTGCTGCGATTCTGCCAGAGCAGTTTTCACCTGAAGTCGTTCAGTGGCATCGAGTACGACTGCAAACAATCGCTCACGACCGGATATCGTTACCGGGCTAACGCCTATAGTTACCGATTTAATGGTGCCGTCAGCACAGCGGTGGCGGGTGGTTATGTGGCTATCACCGTTCAGAACATCGTTGGCCAAATTACTACAGTCGGCCAAGGGGGACTGTTGACCTGTCGGGCGTGGCTCTTCCAGATCGGCAATGGTCATGTTTGTTAGCGTGTCGAAACCGTAGAAACGCTTTGCGGCCTGGTTAGCGTCGATAATTTTACCGCTGCGGGTATCGAGCAGTAGCTTAACCGCCATATTGTTCTGAAACATCTGCTGATAGCGTTCGCTGAAGTTCTGAAGCGATTCGGTCGCCGCTTTTTGTTCGGTATGCAGCCGGGAATTTTCCAGCGCTAATGCGGCATACACTGCTAAGTGTTTCAGTAATGCGGTATCGCGGGGGCTGAAATGCAGGTTGTTTTTCTTATTGTGCAACTCAAAACAGCCCAAATAGCGCCCATCATTGGTTAAAATCGGCACGGCCAGGGCGTTACGGCAGCCAAGCTTTTTGTACAAACCGCTCTTGATGTCGGGGTCTTCGAATGGCTGGTTGTTTATATAAGGTTGCTGTGTTTTCCAGATATGACCTGCGACGCCGACACCTTTGGCAAATTGCAGTGAGACATCAATCCATTCGCCGTTGCACTTGCCCTTAGTAAAAACTACTGCATCGTTAATCACTAAGCCTGCGCCACACTTTTCAGCTTCTACCAATTGGTCAGCGGCATCTACCAAGTGGCGCATTACCTGCTCTGAATCCAGCGTTGAATGGATAAGCATGCTGGCTTCAGTCAGTCGTTTTAATTGCTTAATTTCGCAGTCAGCGGCTAGCGGTTTTTTGTCGTCTGGTAATTGGCTTACTAGCGACAGAGTGGCGGTGCTATCCGGTTTTGCTTGATTGGCAGGCACATCTATCTCCTTCATAAGTTACGACCAGCGGAAAATCACAACGAGTGGCGCGGGCATTTGAACCAAAACGGTAGCAGTCTAATAGCTGACTGCGCGAGTGTTCTTTGCGGTTGGGGGCGGGTCTTTTTACGGTGCTAAC
>CAJQNE010000225.1 GCA_905479545.1 uncultured Gammaproteobacteria bacterium
GTAATAGCCGTTTACTCAGAGCGGCGCCGAGAGGACTTCAGTAATGACAAACCCATATCGACCCTCACTGGTTGCTGCCGCCGTGCTAGCGGCAGCAACTGTCACCAGCCCGGTGTTACTGGCTAAACAAGTGCCGACTCAGGGCAGTTTTAAACAGGTGGAGCGCGCACCAAGTTTTGCCGAACTAATCGCTCAGGTAAAACCCGCGGTGGTTCGGGTGCAAACCGAATCGACTGTGAACCTTGGCCCCCAAGGCGGCTCGCCCTGGCACGGTGACATGGAGCAATATTTCCAGCGCTTCTTTGGCCAACAAGGGCCGCAGCAGTTCAGGCAACAAGCGCCGCAACGGCAACAGAAATCCCTGGGCCAGGGGTCTGGTTTTATCGTCAGTGCAGACGGCTTCATCGTAACTAACCATCACGTTATTGATGGTGCAGACGGCATTGAAGTCGTATTGGATAACGGCGATACCGTTAAAGCTAAGTTGGTGGGTAGCGATTCAAAAACCGATTTAGCGGTGTTGAAAATTGAAACTGACCAAGAGTTAGACTACGTGCAGTTTGGCAATTCCGATAAAGCCCGCGTTGGCGATTGGGTGGTGGCTATCGGTAACCCATTCGGACTGGGTGGCACAGCAACTACCGGCATAATTTCAGCCCGTGGTCGTGATATTCAAAGCGGCCCGTTTGATGACTATATTCAAATCGACGCACCCATTAACCAAGGCAACTCGGGTGGCCCGTTGTTCGATGCCAATGGCAGGGTGGTAGGTATTAACACCGCGATTTACTCGCCGAACGGCGGTGGCAACGTAGGTATTGGTTTTGCCGTACCGGCCCAGCTAGCCGAGCCGATTATCGCCCAGTTACAGAATACCGGTGGCGTGCAGCGTGGTTGGCTTGGTGTCGTAATTCAAAATATCGACGACGACATTGCCAACAGCCTGAACCGCGATAGCAATGACGGTGCCCTGGTAGCCGATGTTGCTGACGATAGCCCTGCGGCCCGCGCTAAATTTAAGCAAGGCGATGTGATCGTAAAGTTTGGCTCGCAGGATATTGATGATGTGCGCGACTTAACCCGTGCAGTTGCCAATGCCAAGCCTGATAGCCGCCAGAAAGTAAAAGTATGGCGCAGTGGTAAGGTTAAAACGCTTACGGTCAAACTTGGCAGCAGCCCGGATGAACAGATCGCTGCTACCGATGAGCAAAACTCCGAGGCCGATAAACTGGGTGTTCAGCTTTCATCGCTTACCGATGAACTTCGTGAGCAGTTGCGACTCGGTGAAGACGTTGATGGTGCCTTAATCACCCGGGTCGAGCCAGGTAGCCCGGCGGCAGTGAAAGGACTACGCCGCGGCGACGTGATAACCCAAATTAACCAGCAACCCGTAACGAAACCAGGCCAAGTGGCCGATGTAGTGAAGGATGCTGCAAAAGATGGCCGTAAATCGGTGCTATTGCTGGTGCAGCGAAAAGATTTTGAGCGGTTTATCGCCGTTGAATTGAGTTAATACCGTTTAATGCTCTCCTTTTTGTACCGACAAGTATGAATTGCTAAGCACGACCGGGCGCATCCTCCCCTGTGCGCCCCTTGCCCCTGACCGCTCACTCCCCGGCGGCAGGGGCATTTTTATGTCTGGTGTTTTTCGCTACGCTCAACGGTTCCTCTATGTGACATCTTGCGAACTTAGAAATGAGCGAACCAGAGCTTCATCCCAGTTTTCCCGCTTTTGAGCAACGCCTGGAACAAACGCATGACAAGGCAAGGGAAGAGGCGACGAAGAAGCGCCATAAAAAGGGCTACCGCACGGCCCGTGAAAATGTCGCAGCGCTCTGCGATGGGAGTGATGATAATGCCGAATTTTTGGAATATGGCCAAATGGCAGTGGCGGCACAGCGGGAACGCCGTTCGCTTGATGAGTTACGCCGTGATACGCCCGCCGATGGAATTATTACTGGTTTGGCTAAGGTTAATGGCCAGCAAGCTGCGCTAATCGTTAATGACGACTCGGTGCTGGCGGGTACACAGGGGTTTTTCCATCACCATAAGCTCGACCGTATTTTAGAAGTGGTACGGCAACGGCGGTTGCCAGTCGTGATGTTCGCTGAAGGCGGGGGTGGCCGACCCGGTGATGTGGATGTGAAAACTCAAATTGCAGGTCTGGCGATTACATCGTTTGCTGCCTGGGCTGCTCTGAGCGGCGTTGTGCCGCGCATTGCGGTTGCCAATGGTTATTGTTTCGCGGGTAATGCGGCGTTATTTGGCTGTGCAGATATAACGATTGCCACCGAAAAATCCTGGATCGGCATGGCCGGGCCGGCAATGATTGAAGGCGGTGGCTTGGGTAAATTCGCGCCGACCGATATTGGCCCTGCGGCGGAGCAATATGAGATTGGCGTGGTTGATATTCTCGCTCGCGACGAAGCTCATGCCGCTGAGCTGGCCAGGCAACTGCTCGGCTATTTTCAAGGTGGTGAAACAGATTGGAATTGTGCTGATCAGCAGAGTCTGCGGAGCAGCCTGCCGCTCGACCGTCGCTTCTCTTATAAGGTGCGCGACATTATCAACACGGTTTTTGATAGTGATAGCTTCCTGGAACTTCGTCAGCCCTATGGTGGAGCGATAATTACCGGGTTCGCTCGCATTGAAGGTAAAGCAGTGGGGGTTATTGCGAGTGACTGCCGTGTGTTAGGCGGCGCGATAGATTCACCGGCGGCCGAGAAAGCTGCCGCGTTTATGCAACTCTGCAACGCTCAGGGAATGCCACTGGTATCGCTAGGCGATACGCCCGGTTTCATGGTCGGCCCTGATCATGAACGCGGTGGTGCCGTGCGGCGTTTATCAACATTGTTCGCGGCTGGCGGGGCACTAACCGTGCCGCTGGTGGCGGTGTTTTTGCGGAAAGGCTACGGCCTGGGTGCAATGGCGATGGCCGGTGGTAGCTTCGCGTCGCCGGTATACTGCGCGGCCTGGCCGACCGGTGAGTTTGGCGGCATGGGCCTTGAAGGCGCCGTGAAATTAGGTTTTCGCAAAGAGCTGGAAGCCGCAGAAAGCGACGAGGCTCGCGAAGCCCTCTATGCAGAATTGGTGGCGATGGCTTATGAACAGGGTAAAGCGACCGAGGCAGCCTCTTATCTGGAGTTGGATGCGGTGATTGACCCGGCAAATACTCGTGCGGTTATTGTGCAGGCGCTGGTAGCTTCAACCAACCAATAGCCGAAAGACAGCTAAGCATAAAGCGGTTATCATTTAAGGCAGCGAAAGATGTTAGCCAAAACTAATTATTAATAAACGACCTAGGAGAGTGCAGTGGCTTCACTGAAAGAATTGCTCAACGAGTATGCTAAAACCCACCAGAACCCGGTGAATAGCGCCATTCACATGGTTTGTGTGCCGGTCATCGTTTGGGCCAGCATTGGCCTTGGCTGGGGCTTGTCGAATATGACCTATGGCCGATGGTTAGATTGGACAATCATGCCATTTATCAACCTCGGCACCATCGGTATTTTCCTGACGCTCGCGTACTACTGGCGGCTGTCGAAAAAGCTGTTTGCCAGCATGGTGCTGTTTTCGTTATTCACCTGGACAACGCTGAACGCGCTGCATTTTTCTGGCGGCCTGTACACGGTGTTCGTCGTTAGCTTAGTGCTGTGGGTAATCGCGTGGGCGGTACAGTTTTATGGCCACCACGTAGAAGGCGCAAAGCCGGCTTTTGCTGACGACTTGGTGTTTTTGCTCATAGGCCCCGCGTTTGTGCTGGATAAGATTTTTAAGCGTTTTGGCTCAAGTTTGCTGACTACCACGTAATAAGCCATGCTCAAAGAAAACGGCTCGGCGCTTCGGCTTCGGGCCGTTTTTTTATGGCAAGTTGGCTGGCAAGTTCAAACAAAAAACCGCCATCAGGTGGCTGATGGCGGCCATTCAGTTCTGGCCGGGAGCGGCCAGCGAAGCGGTTATGGTGTGGGAATCGGAACACCAACAGCTAGAGTTACTAACGTTGGTAGGCTTTCAGCGCCATTGGCATCGCGAACAATATAGCTAAAGGTTACCAAACCTCGGTTGACTAGCCCGGCACCGCCTGGCGTATAGCTCAGCATCGTGCCATCAGCTGAAAGCGACAAGCTGCCGGGTGAGCCGGTAATCGGCGTTTTAATCAGCGTCGGTGGCGTAGTGGTGCTAGGTACGCCGGGAAAGCGAATGGTGCCGGGGCCGCTGGTGACCAGGTCGTTATCCAGGATTTCGAGAACCACCGTGCCGTCACCTTCGCTAATTCCACCAATTACATCGGCTACCGCAACAGGCGGCAGCGGTAGTGGTGAAACGGTAATAACGGCTGTAGCCATTGCTGTTTCGCCATTGCCGTCGGTGATGGTGTAAGGCACCGTGTCCACACCGGTGAAACCTGCTACGGGTGTGTAGTTCAGCGTGCCATCCATATTCACCGTTACTGTGCCAGGGCTGCCGGCAGGAGCGGTAGTGCCCGGCGTAGCGCTATCGACGCTGACGGTCAGTGAGTTTGTCATCGCCACATCGACATCATTGTTAAGGACGTTGATGGTGTTGTCCGACGAGTCCTGCTCTACAACGGCTACATCCAGTATCGCTACAGGTGGGAGTGGCAGCGGTGTAACCGTAATAACCACCAGAGCGGTGGCAGTCATGCCAGCGCCATCTGTAACGGTGTACATCAGCGTTTCAACGCCGGCAAAACCTGCGGCGGGGGTATAGTCGAGCATGTTGTTGGTAACAGCGATGGTGCTCACTGCGCCCATTGGTGCGGTGCTGACACTGGTAGGTAGGCCGAGTGTGAGGCTGCCGCTCATGCCAACGTCAACATCATTCTCAAGCAGGTCGATAAGGTTGTTGTTCGAATCGCCGGACACGATGGCGACATCGGGGAGCGCAACTGGTGGCAGAGGCAGTGGGTTTACAGTTACCACCAGCGTGCCGGTCGCCGAAGCGCCATTGTCGTCGGTTACCGTGTACATAATGGTATCGACACCCGCAAAGCCAGCGGCAGGCATGTAAACCAGTGCATTGTTGCTAATGCTTACTGTGCCGGGGTTGTTGGGAGGCACGGAGGTGCCGGGTGTGGGCAAGTTATCGACCGTTAGCGTCAGCATACCGCTCATTGACGAATCGATATCATTGGCCAGCACGTCAATAGTGGTTTCGCCGCTATCCTGATTAACCACGGCCAGGTCGGGAACGGCCACCGGCGGCACGCCAGCAAGGCCGGGCGCCACGGTAATTACCACAGAGCCTGTCGCAGTGCTGCCGTTGTCGTCGGTAACGGTGTAACTCAAAATTTCAACGCCGACAAAGCCAGTGGGTGGGGTGTAGCTAATGCTGGTGCCGTCGGTGGTGGGCGTGTTGGCCGTTGCGGCCGGCACGGTTTGCATTGAGCTAACGGCGGTAATGGTCAGGCCGCCACTCATACCGGCATCAAGATCATTGGCAAGTGCAAAAATCTCGTTGTTACTGCTATCGGTGGTGACGGTTGCTACATCCGGCAGTGCTACTGGCGGGATGATTAGTTCTGACGGCGTTACCGTGACCACTACGGCACCCATAGCGGTGGTGCCGTTGCTGTCCTCAATGATGTAATTCAGCGTCTCGACGCCAAAGAAATTCATCGCTGGTGTGTAGCTTACCTGGCCGTCGACAATCGCAATGGTCCCTGCCTGGGCCATCGGTATGGTCGTCATGGATGTGGCGCTGAGGAGTGTCAGTCCGCCGCCAGTGGGGTCAATATCGTTACCTGCAACATCAATCAGGTTGGCTGAGCTATTTTGCGGAACTACCGCTACGTCCGGCACTGCAACCGGTGGTGGTGCTGATGGTATACCGAGAACGGTAACCACGATGGTGCTCATTGAGGTGCCGCCGTTGCCGTCGACAATGCTGTATTCCAGTGTTTCAACGCCGATGAAATTAGCCGGTGGGGTATAGGTAATCAATGTGCCGTCTGTGGTCACCGTGCCCCCCGCGCCGCCGGGCACTGTCATCATGCTGCTTACGCTGGTAATGGTCAGGCCACCGCCACTGAGGTCCGCGTCGTTTAATAACGGGTCGATCATGCTGGTGGTATTGGTCATGCCCACTGCGACGTCGGGCAAGGCCACTGGCGGTGCTGCAACGGGCAGCACTGATATGGTCACGAGACCGGTGCCGGTTGTGCCGTTGGCGTCGGTGATTTCGTAGGTCAGCGTTTCTACGCCGATAAAGCCGGCTTCTGGCGAGTAGGTAATGACATCATCGCCGGCTGCATTGGTGCCAACACTGAAGGTGCCGACGGAGCCTGCCGGGATGGTTGTGGTAGGGGTGATATTGGTAATGCTCAGGCCGCCACCGGCCAAATCTACGTCGTTTGCCAGTACGTTCAGCGAATTATCAGTGCTGTTAACTACAGTAG
Source organism: uncultured Gammaproteobacteria bacterium (assembly GCA_905479545.1). Lineage (GTDB taxonomy): Bacteria > Pseudomonadota > Gammaproteobacteria > CAJQNE01 > CAJQNE01 > CAJQNE01. Next base: position 6,419 of record CAJQNE010000225.1, read on the forward strand.
TAAACACGTCGGGTAGCGCAACCGGCGGGGCGGCCAGCGGCGAAACGATAATCGTCACAATGCCGGGTGTGGTGCTGACCGCGCCGTTGGCATTGGTAATAGTGTATTGGAAACTGTCGGGGCCGATAAAACCTGCTGCTGCGG
>CAJQNE010000226.1 GCA_905479545.1 uncultured Gammaproteobacteria bacterium
CCTATATGGATTTCCGCGGCGCACTCAAAGAATGTCAGGTTCTGGCCTACGAACTGCTGCACATCGCCGAAGGCAAAGTGCAGATGTCAAAGAAACTGGTAACCGACGCGCAAGCACTCTTAGCAACGCCACCCGAAGATATGGTCGAGCTCTCGAAGCTAGAGCTTGATCGAGACACCAAGCTGCGTGACTTACAGGAACTGGATAAGAAGTACCAGATTGCCAAAGATCTGGCCGATAATCTTAAGGTCAGCTACAACACCACTGAAATCGTTATGACCCGGTTGGTGCAATCCACCGAAGTTAAAGAGCGCGTATACGCTCAGTCCGTTACGTTCTTCAGCACCAACGAAACCGTATTTACTGCGCTGGATGCTTCGTTCACCAGCATGGGCAGCTTGCACGAGAGCACGCAAACTCTGGAAGCCATGAAGGACGGCGTTAACAAGAGCCTCGATACACTTTCGGAAATTGGCGACAAGGTTCAAGAAGCGGGTTTGCGGGCGGGTTATGGTTCCACCATTCAGGCAGAATCCGTTAAGCGTCTGGTCGATGCTGTGAACAACTACCAGCAGAACGCGGTGAAAATTATTGCTGAGATGCGTGAGGAAGCATCAACCAATGCTGATGAGATTCAGAAAATAGTCGAAGACGGCAAAAAACGTCTGGTTGAGCTACGAACTCAGGCGGCAGTGGCCTAAAACTTATGGCAACAGTGGCAAGTTCGGGTTCTGGTAGTGCCAGTACGAGTAAAGACTGGGACCAGATAATGCTGGCGATGGACGTGGTGGACACACTACGCCATCGCGAGGCCCATCTCGACAAGCTGGTTAACGAAGCGACGGACGATAAGGCGTTGCTTGAGCGCGTGCGGCGAATCTATAAGGCACAAGGCATAGATGTACCTGACCGGGTGATCCGTGATGCCGTAGAGGCTTTAAAAGAAGAGCGCTTTGCTTACCAGCCAGCAAAACCGGGATTCCGCCGAAAACTGGCAACCTGGTATGTAAACCGCCGCCGCTGGGGCAAAAAAGTGGCCGGTGGCGCGGCGGCCGCTGCGGTTATTGGAACTGGAGTGGTGGGCTACAACGGTTATCAGGGGCTGAAAGAGTCCGGTCTGCATAGCCATTTTCAGGAAGTGGCCACGCAAGCAGCGGCCGTCGCCCGAACTGAACCGGCCAAAGCGGCGGTGTCGGCGGCTACCGAGTCTGCCCGCAGTGCGGTAGCGCTGGGTGGCGATAATGCAACGCTGGCCGTTGATGAATTGGAACGGCTTAGCGAACGCATTACCGACAGCTATACGCTGCGGATTGTTAGCGAGCAGGGCGAGAAGTCTGCTGTATATCGTTTCCCTCCCGGGCGCCGCGATGTGCGGAACTATTACCTCATTGTTGATGCCCTAAATGCCAATGGTAAGCCGGTGAACGTACTGGTTACTTCTGAGGAAGATAACGCTACCAAACAAACCAGTCGTTTCGGAGTGCGTGTTACCGAAGCCGCGTTTGAAAAGGTTAAAGCCGACAAGCTAGACGACGGCATCATTCAGAACAATATCGTTGGCTCGAAAAAGTCCGGAGCGTTAACCGCTGAATACCGCCTCGACAGCAATGGTTCGGCAATATTTAAATGGTAATTCATGCATACAACAGCTTGTCTCCCCAATTTTTTAGTTTTCTGTCCGGAAGCCAGCGATGAGCTATAGCGGATCGGAAGTGCTTGGCGAGCTACGCCGGGTTCAGACACAGTTGGGCGAAGAAGCGTCCCGGCTTGAATCGCAGGCGGCTATTGAACTTGCCGAATTGAGCGAAGTTCGCAATAACCTGGCCGGCGCGTACAGCCAGCTGGCTGAATTTTATCTGGATGAAACCAATTCCAGCGATTACCGCGACAGCGTCAAACATCTCGACAGCAGTGTTCATCGGCTACTAAAACAGCGTGACAAAGCGTTAGCCGATGAGCAACAAGCCAGAGTGGAAACGGCTGAGCAGCTACAAACGCTGGCTAAACGCCGCGAACAGCAGTCACTGGAGCGTGACCGAGCAGCTGAGGCACTTGAGAAACAAGTGGTGGCAAGTCGCGAAACGCTGCTTAAAAATCCTGAATTTTCTGAGCAACGTGAACAATGGCATTCCTTACACGAGCAGCAACAAAAGGTCGTGCGCCGCTTGGCCGCTGCCGAGGAAGATCGCGAAGCAAAGCGGGCACCCTATGAAGATGATTCGCTGTTTGGTTATCTCCAGCGTCGTGAGTACGCAACACCGCAGTATCGCGGCCGCGGCATAACGCGGTTTTTAGATGAGCGGGTGGCTAATTTAGTCGGCTACGCAGCAGCCGCTAAGAACTTTCAGATGCTGCTCGCTATTCCGCAACGGCTCGCAGAGCATGCCGCTTCATTGGAAAGTGAATACGCCCGCTTAGGTAAAAACCTCGATTCACAGCACGAAGCACAGTTGCTCGCAGACGGCGGTGAAAAACTTCGCTCGGTACTGGCCAGCGAAGAACAACGCTTGCAGCAACTCGTTACCGATAAGCAGACATGCCAACAGCGGCTATCGGCCATCGAAGCTACACTTACAGCCTTTGCCGCAGGTAGTGATGAATACAGCCTGCAGGCTGCCGAGGTGCAAAGTCAGGTGCTAAGTGCCGACCCGTTGCCGGCTCTGTGGCAGCGCGCGCAAGAAACTGACTCAACTCAGGATGACCGGGTTGTTCACGATATTGAACAGTGGCGTGAGCGGGAAAACTGGCTCGAAACGGAAACCGCAGCCGATCGCAGCGATATTGCCGCGCAACGCACACGGCACACAACCGCTACTGAAGTTCTCCAGGAGTTTGAAAAACGCGACTGGGATTCTATGTATTCGACCTTTTCCCGCAAGCTGGATTTGCGCCGACTAGTGAAAATGCTTGCTGACGGCAGTATGGAGCGACTCGAAGCAATTGACTGGCTGCGTAAACATCAGGAATTCCGCTACCAGCATGCCCGTAAAACCAATTCTTACCGAGGTAAATCGGAAGTAGGGTTGGGCGATATTCTTGGTGGCGTGCTCGCTGGCGGCTATGGCAATCAGTCACGTTATCGCTTTCCACGCCAACGAGGGCCGTTTAACCGTCGTGGCCCATTTGGTGGCGGCGGGCGGATGCAAATTCCCACCCAGCGAGGTGGTTTTGGTGGCGGTTTCGGCGGATCGATAGGCAGGGGTGGCGGTGACTTTGGCGGCTTTGGTGGAGGGAGTTCCGGCGGCAGCACGAGTGGTGGCGGTGGATTCGGCGGCGGCGGCTTTGAGACCGGCGGCGGTTTTTAGCCCGGTAGAGCCTGCCAAGGCTTTAAAAAACGGCTATTAGCGGGTACAAATACTGGCTGATTTTGACTGCTTTAATTCTTTAATCAAATTTTCTCGAAATATCCAGGCTTCCATCTATAGAGGATGAGCCGGAAAGTAATAACATTTTATTAATATCATTTAACTCAACAAACACGGATAAGTAATGACTAACTCATCAATTTCAAAAGCTGCGCTACTGGCAGCGACACTCGCACTCGCTGCCTGTGGTTCAGACGACACCGCTGACTACCCGACTTTTGACAAAAATGACTCGGTAGCCGCAGCAAACGCTAACGTAGAAGCCGCTAAGGCCAAGGCCGCTGAAGTCCAGGCTAATGCGGCTGAAGTTAAAGCCGGCGTCGCTGCTGATATCGATGCGGCCAAAGCCAAGCTGGATGCCGGAATGGAAGCTGCCGCTGACAAAGCCGGCGCAGCGAAAGACGCTATGGCTGAAAAGTCCAGCGGCTTACTGGCGACGGCTAAAGCAAAAATGGACGAGGCTAAAGACGCAGCGGCCAAGGCAGTTGAGTCAACCAAAGAAGCGGCTGCCGATGCCGTGGAAGGCGCTAAAGAAATGGCCGACGTAGCGGTAGATAAAACCAAAGCGGCAGCCGATGCAGCTATGGATAGCGCCAAAAGCGCCGCCGCAAAAGCTAGCGATGCGGCTAACGCGGCTGGCGACAAGATGGCTGCCGCAACCGGCTCAATGGTTGATGGGGCAAAGAACATGGCTAATTCTGCAGTGGACAGCACCAAAGCAGCTGGCGACAAGGCAGCTGCAATGATGGGCTCTGCCGGCGACAAAATGGCCGATGCTGGCAAAGCAACAGCTGATGCCGCTAAGTCAGCTGGCAATAAAGTAACTGACGGCACGGCCAAAGCAGCTGCCAGTGCGAAAGCAGCGGTAACCGGCGGCGTCGCACTGAATAGCGACAAAGACAAGTTTAGCTACGCCATAGGTGCTGAAATTGCTAAATCACTCGACGGAATGGGTGAAGAGTTGGATTCAGACGTGGTTCTGGCCGCAATGAAGCAAATTCTCAATGGTGGAACATCACAATTAAGTGATGACGAAGTCATGGTTATTCGTCAGCAAGCGATGGCCCGTATGCAACAGAAGCGCGCAGAGGAAGCCAAAGCTGCCGCGGTAGCCAATGTGGCTGCATCAACCGAATTCCTGGCAACGGCCAAAGCGAAAGAGGGCGTGAAGGCTACCGAATCTGGCCTGCTATACCGCATTGAAAATGCCGGTGAAGGTGAAGCTCCAGCTGCGACGGACCGTGTAGAAGTACACTACCGTGGCACCC
>CAJQNE010000227.1 GCA_905479545.1 uncultured Gammaproteobacteria bacterium
GAATACTGCTTGTTTGCAGATTTCTTTCCAGCACTTCATGAAGGCGAAGGGCCTTTTGCTAAAGAACTGAACGAGGCGTTGTTTGAAATTCCTGACTACATCATCGAGCAGCAGCAAACGGCAATTGGCAGACTTTTCTTCTCTCCACTAAAGCCGATAATGAAGGGCGTTTTTCAGTGGGCATATGGTGACCGCATTATGGAAGATCTCGCAGGCATGCCAAAAAGATCAGCCTGGGCGGCCTATATTTACCCCGCTTTCGCGGGACTTAGAATTGTTTATGATCGAGTAGATAAGATTTTGCCCGGCCATCACAGTAGACGCCTGCGGCGCAGAGCCATGCATAGAGACGTAACTTCAACGAAGTTCAATCAGGCCATCGTAAAGTTTCTTAATCGAGAGGCCAATGTAGCAAGCACGCTCAACTATGACGCCCACGACAGCACGACGCCCTCAGACTTGTCGGGACCGGAAAAAGCAAGCAAATAAAGGCTGCGGTTCCTGCAAAATGGGCCACGATTCGATGGCGATGGTTGATGATCGCTTAAGGCTCATGGCATAGGGCGCGGATATGATCAAGGAGGATGCGGCGTAATGGTAGAAAATTTGGCGCCGTAAAAGCTACGGTCGTCAAATTGACGAAGCTGTCTGTCAGACCGTGGGCAGCACTGAGATACCACACAAATGTTAGCCGGCCTTGCAGAGGCAGCTTATTCAAGTTTGGCCAAAGCGAAGCAAGTAGCTAAAGACTCAAGTCCACTTCTGCCTCGGTTTTCAGACCCCTTTTTTATGGGCTCACGGGCTTATTTCTAATAATTCTAAGAGCTTATGAATTGCCGGTTTTACATCACCGAACGGAACTTTGATGGTTGCCATTCCTAGCGCTTTCGCGGGTTTGAGATTTATCCCCAGATCATCAAGAAAGATGCACTGTGAAGGCTGCACATTCAGTGCTTCGCACATCATTTCGTAAATACGTGGTTCCGGTTTACGTATTCCAGCCTTGGCGGACTCAATGACGTAATCAAAAGAAGCCATTACCTCTCGCAGTATTTCGCTGTCGGCGCTATCTCTTAACATGTCAGAACTGTTCATGTCTGGCAGGTTGTTGGTAATGCAGCCAGTCTTGAACCCTTTTCGTTTTAAGAGTTGATGGGCCGCCACCATGTCGGGCTTCATTTCCAAGCTGAGTAGCGAGAGAAGCGTGTCACCGTGAACCTCGAAACCTAAAGCTCGGGATTCAGCGGCAAAATCGTGGTCGAACTGCTCTCGGGAGATTTCAGAACGCTCAAATTGAGCCCAAGCATTGGTATTGTGGTTTTGTTTGATAACGCTGCCCAAGAACCTTTTTGGTAGCTTGTTGGCATCTTCATAGGCTGCAAACTGCTCGACTGGGGAGCTGGTAAACACTCCCCCCAAATCGAATATAACGGCTTTGATTGTGCTCATAGGAGGCATTTCATTCTGGGCTCAGGCGTTTTTTAGCGGCCTTTGAACACGGGTTTTTGCTTAGTCACAAAGGCTTTAATCGCCGCTGTGGCGTCTTCAGAATTAACGCACTTCATTTGATACTCGGATTCAACCAGGGCAGTTTGTTCGCGACTGAGCGTGGCCGCCTGCTGCAGAATCTTTTTGGTATAACGCAAACTCAGTGGCGATCTTTCCGAAAGCTCTTTTGCCCAGGCTTTGGCGCTGTCTAATAGCTCTGCGGCGGGCACAACCTTGTTTACCATGCCTGCTTCTAGGCAAGTGTTGGCATCGAGGCGTTGGCACTCTGCAATGGCGGCAAACGCTCGTTTGCTCCCCAAGCCTTTTAGTAAGTCCCATGAAGCACCGCCATCCGGTACCAGTCCGATGTTGGCGAAGGGCGAAAAAATAGTGGCATCGTCGGCCATCACAGCCAAGTCGGCACCCAGCGATAACCCCGTGGCAACACCGCCGGCAAAACCGTTAATCGCCGCTAGGTAAATTTTGTCGCTCTTTACTACGCCATCCACCAAGGGCTTGTAGTCGCGAACCGAATTATCAAAGCTACCAGAAGGGCTAGCCATCAGAGCGCCTTCTTTTAGGTCGGTGCCTGAAGAAAACGCTCGCCCGGAACCGGTAAGGATAACCACCCGAATGTCTGGGTTGCTCTCAACCTGCATTTGGGCATCTTGTAATGCCGCTCGCATCTCTTGATTAAAGGCGTTCATCGCACTCGCTCGGTTGAGCGTTATCACTGCTACGTGCTGATCTTCTTGGTATAGAACTGTGGGTTCGTCACTCATTGTTTGTCACTCATCATTTGTCACTCGAATTAATGTTGCTGGTTAATGATTTTGGCTCTACCTAACCACGAGTTTTGTCGGGTTAGGGTAGTGGGGGAGGCCCTTGTCAGAGCTTCCCCCAATGGCCTGTAAGTTATTGGAAAGTTTCGCCAGCAGCGATTTTATCGGCAACAATCTGTGGGCACTCGAAACGTTCACCGTACTCGGCAGCTAGCTCACCGCAACGTGTCTGAAACTTTTCCAGTCCGTAGGTGTTGACGAACTGCAAGAAGCCACCCGTCCAGATAGGCGCGCCGATGCCCATGATTGAGCCGATGTTACCGTCTGCCACGGTGCGTAAAACACCGGTTTGCAAACATTTCAGTGACTCAATCACTTGGCGGAACAGCAAGCGATCTTTGATATCTGCATCGGAAATGTCGAAATCCGGCTGGTAGTACTTCTCAACAAGGCTAGGCCAGATCGTCTTGCTGCGATCGGCACCGTACTCGTAGTAACCACCACCATGGTGACGGCCACCGCGATTATTTTCACCGATCATAAAGGCCAGCATTTCGTCGACTGCATCCTGCTCGCCCCATGTGTTCTTAACCCCCATGGCTTCCCAGGTTTCGGTGGCTTTGCGGGTTAGCTCCTGGCTGGTTTCATCATGCACGTTCAACGGGCCGACCGGCATGCCAATGGCTTTGCCTAGGTTATCGATGCGGACAGGATAGGCACCTTCTGTCGTCATACGCACGCCTTCGTCAATATAGGTTGCGAATGTGCGTGAGGTGAAGAAGGCCAACGAATCGTTAACGACAATAGGCGTTTTGCGAATTTGCTTGGTGTAATCAAACGCTTTAGCCAGCGCCAAATCACTGGTTTTATCGCCACAAATGAGTTCAACCAACGGCATTTTGTCGACCGGTGAGAAAAAGTGAATGCCAATAAAGTTTTCGGGTTTGCTCGCGGCTTCTGACAATAACGAAATTGGCAGGGACGAGGTATTGGAGCCCCAAACACCACCTTCACAGAGGTATTTTTCAGTCGACTGAGTGATCTTGTTCTTCAGCTCGATGTTTTCGAAGACCGCTTCGATAATCAGGTCACAACCTTGCAGGTCGGCATCATCAGCGGTGGGCTTAATCAACGCCAGAACTTCCGCCTTCTTCTCTTCCGTCATGCGACCACGAGAAATACGCTTATCGAGTAATTTCTCTGAGTAGGCCTTACCTTTCTCAGCAGCCTCAACAGAGATATCTTTCAGGATGACTTCGATACCGACCATGGCAGAAGAAAAAGCAATCCCCTGACCCATCATGCCAGCACCCAGTACACCGACCTTTTTAGTCTTTTGGGGCTCAATATCTTTAGGGCGTGAAGCACCACCGTTGACCTTGTTCATTTGGAAGAAGAAGGTCGTGATCAAGTTCTTGGCTTGCGGAGTGATGGCGAGGTAGGCCAGGCCGCGGCTCTCGATGGTCATTGCCGTATCGAAATCCAGACGGGCAGCTTCAACGGCACAATCCAAAATTTGCTCAGGGGCTGGCAACAGGCCACGGGTCTTTTGGGCCAGCATGGCGGGCGCGCCCATAAGAACCTGAGCCAGCTTAGGCGAGTTGGCATTGCCGCCGGGAATCCTAAAGCCCTTGGTATCCCAAGGCTGGACAGCCGCTGCTTCGTTCCCCTTTTGTTCTACAAGGTAGGCTTTGGCGCGAGGTTCCAGCTCGTCAACAGAATCCACAAGTTCGTGAATCATGCCGGCTTCAAGGGCTTTCTCGGGCGTGACTTTTTTGCCTTCCAACAGAAATGGCAACGCGTTTTGCAAACCCAGCAGGTTTACCATACGCACTACACCACCACCGCCAGGCAGCAGGCCCAGGCTGACTTCTGGCAGACCAATTTGCACAGACTTGTGGTTGTAAGCGATGCGATAGTTGGTAGACAGGCAGATTTCGAAACCACCACCCAACGCCGCTCCGTTAATAGCAGAGACAACCGGTACCGGCAGTTTTTCCAGACGACGCATGTCGGCCTTCATATCCTGAAGCGTATTGAAAAACGCTTCGGTCTGATCTGCTGTCGTGGCCAGCAGGCTGTTCAGATCACCACCTGCAAAGAACGTTTTCTTGGCAGAAGCAAAAACCACACCGGTCAAGCCTGCTTCTGCCTCTAACTTCGCAATGGTTTCTTTAAACAGCGGGCTGAACTTCGGGCTCATGGAGTTCACCGGGCCAGCCATGTCCATAGTGACAGTGACGATGCCGTCCGCATCTTTTTCGTAATTAAATCCGCTCATGATCTTTATCCTGTTTGCTTGAATGGCTGAACTTTTTGTCTCCCTTGCGTGTTCAAAGGGCCCAGCCTTTTTGGAAGCTGCTGGATTCCTGCCTGCGCAGGAATGACATTAGTGAGGTTCAATGCATTGCTGAATGATTAGTGCTTACACACGCTCAATGATGGTAGAAATTCCCATACCACCGCCCACACACAGCGACAGCATGGCGCGCTTCAGGCCGCGACGTTCCAGCTCATCCAGCATGGTGCTTACCAACATGGCGCCCGTTGCGCCTAGCGGGTGACCCATCGCAATGGCACCGCCGTTAACGTTGGTTACTTCGTGGCTTACACCTAAATCTTTCATGTAACGCATGGCAACAGAGGCAAAGGCTTCGTTGATTTCCCATAGATCAATATCAGAGGCTTGCAGGCCGGCTTTATCCAGGGCTTTCTTGGCGGCAGGGCCTGGGCCGGTCAGCATAATGATGGGGCAATTGGCCAGAACGGCTGTGGAGACAATACGACCGCGTGGTGTAAGGCCCAGATCTTTACCGGCCTTTTCGCTGCCGATAAGAACGGCTGAGGCACCATCGACGATGCCTGAAGAGTTACCCGGTGTGTGTACGTGGGTGACTTTTTCCAGGCTGTTGTATTTTCTCAAGATAATGTCATCAAAACCATAGCTGCCCATGACTTCAAAAGAGGCCTTCAGCTTGCCCAAACCTTCCATGGTGGTGTTGGGCTTAATGAAATCATCTTTTTCCAGAATGGTGAGGCCATTCTTATCCAACACAGGCATAACCGACTTATCGAAGTAGCCGTTGTCGCGGGCAAAGGTCGCACGCTTTTGAGATTCCAGAGCGTAGGCGTCAACGTCTTCACGGCTGTAGCCTTCCAGGCTGGCGATAACGTCAGCGCCAATACCCTGAGGCACAAAACCGGTTTTCAACTGGAAGGCAGCATCGCCGCCCAGCGCACCGCCGTTCGAGCCCATCGGTACGCGAGACATGCACTCAACACC
>CAJQNE010000228.1 GCA_905479545.1 uncultured Gammaproteobacteria bacterium
GCCGAAACGATAGTTCTGGTTACTGGCACAGTTAGGCGGTGCCGTCGCTGCCGGTTGCGGAAGGCCACTGGCGCTGGGCGCATCGCGGTAGAGGTTCGGCGGTAATGGTGGTTCGTCGCCATCGAAGGTCTGGAAACTGTAGCTGCCCTGATCGTCGATCAGCGCCTGGAAATCCGTCATAAACGGATGATCGCCAAGGCAGGTTAGGGCGCTGCGAGAGTCCGCATGCCCAGAGCCGCCATCGTCCGAGCTGCCGCTATCCGGGTTGGCTGATCCGCCGCCGCCAGTATTCGACCCTGACGACAAGCCGGGGCTTTGCTGACCGCCGCCGCAGGCCATCAGGCACAGACAGGCCACGCCAGCAACTATTGGTAGGCGCACAGCACGCACATTTCGTGAATAACTAAACATTAGTTCGCCTCCTCCTATGGATATTGCTTGCCCGTATTATTTGACGAGTTTCGGGCAATTTATTATCGAAATAGTGCCGGAAAATCGGCTGCTGGTATTGACACGAATGCCTGAGCATTGACTGCACTGACCCCTGGGGTATTTAGGCGAGCATTGAATCAGCGGCGTTTTTTAGCTGATTTTCTGTACCCAGGTTTTCTTGGGCATGGCACCCTTGTCGCTTCAATTGGAGCCTGGGGGAGTCATGGTGAATACCCGGGTAGTTGCCAAGTTATCGCCGCAACCCATTGTGTGGTGGAGTGTTTGGGGCGAAAGGCCAGAACATCCTTGTTCTGGTGTCAAGCTGCCGAAAAGCGGCTTTTTCTAGCAACTAATTAACAGAAACTTTGAAAACCTGCACGTTGAGACTGCTTTGGGTTGCCATAATGAGTTCTGTCGGCAGGTCAATGGTCAATCTGCCGTCAGCTTTCTGATACGACAGGGGGTCTCCAGTTCCACCAAGGAGCGTAATAATGGCGTTTTCCGAGACCGGTACGTCGGCATCAACAAGTAGTGTATGGCCGTCCAGGTCAGAGGCGTGGATATAAAAATCACCATTCTCTCCGACCGTAAAGTGATTGCCCAAATCATCACCACTTTGTGTCCATGGGACGCTTTTTCGAATGGCTTCTGAATTTACTTGTAACCATTGCCCGATAGCCAGTAGACGTTCTTTCATTTCGTCAGGGATAGTGCCATCCGGACGAGGCCCGATATTCAGCAAATAGTTGGAGTTTGCTGCAACCGTTTTGGACAAGCTGATGATCAGTTCTCTGGATGACCTGATTTCCCTGGTTTCATGCTCATCGTAACCCCATGATTCACCCATCGTCTTAGCGGTTTCAGTGCGTTCCGTTATATCCTCCGGCTCTTCTTCGGATGAACCAGCACCTTGCTCTACTGAATAGTAGTCCCGATGTGTTTCGGCATTGCCGCAGCGGTTATTGACCAAAACCCCTTCGGGGCGATGTACCAAGGCGTCGTTATAATATTCAGCGATAATCTCGTTGCTTCTAAAATACGATTCTTTGCCGCCAATATCGCACCAGAGAATGTAAGGGTGGTACTTGCTGATCAATTCCCGAAAGTGCGGTCGAACGATATCATCAGCGTAGTCAGCTACATCGGGTTGCCCGGTGTATTCGACCGGCTGCTGAGTGTAGGCATTTCTGGGGCCGTCAAAGGTGAAAGCCAGTGAAAGAGGGTCTTCCTGATCAAAATTCGCGTCTATTGGCTTGGGTGCAGGTGTAAAAAATTCGGGCATCGAGTAGTACAAACCCGGCTTAACCCTATTTCCCAGCCTGCCCGCGGCATCAAACAGTTCGCCAACGATATCCCGCTGCGGCCCTAGCTCTACAGCGTTGCGGCCGGACGCATCGCTGGCCCACATTGCAAACCCATCGTGATGCTTGGCAGTGAGCACGAAATAGCCCGCACCGGCATCATCAAACAACTCAAGCCACTCATCCGCATCAAAGTTACTGGCGGTAAACTGGGGAATGAAGTCGTCATAAACCAAGTCAGAGCCATAGGTCTGGAGGTGGTGGGTATAGGCGGGAAGCCCCGGCATCGACTGATGAACCATGTACCACTCTGCGGGCACATAGGTATAGAACGGCACCTCTACACCAGTATCAGTTCCAAACGTTGCCCAGGCACCGTATGCGGGTACCGAATACGGCCCCCAGTGGATAAAAATGCCAAACTTGGAATCGTCCCACCACTCAGGTATTTCGTGTCTGGACAACGATTCAAGTGTGGGTTCGTAGCGTTGTACGGCTTCAGGTTCAGAGTTGGCCGATCCGCCGCCGCTGTTTGAAGAGCTGCCCGGGCTTTGTCCACCGCCGCAGGCCATCAAAAAAAGACAGGCAACACCGGCAACTATTGGCAGCCGCCCAGCGCACACATTTCGTGAATAATTAGACATTAGTTCGCCTCCTCCTATGGATGATGCTTGCCCGTATTGTTTGACGGGTTTCGGGCAATTCATTATCGAAATAATGTCGGAGTATCGGCCGCTGGTATTGACATGAATACTTAAGTCATTGACCTCATTGACCTCATTGACCGGTGACCTGCACCGAAGATCGATGAATCAACAGCGTTTTTTTGGTTTATTTTTCATTCTCGGATTTTTTTAGGTTAAATATGGCATTCTGATAATTGGGTTTTTTAAGCGATCTGCAGATGCACGATGATCAATACACAGTGGCTGTCCATTTTCTGCGTGTACTCACGGATTACTGCGAGTCGCAGGGCTTGCCTGCGCAGACGTTGCTGGCGGAGCAGCAGCTATCCCCATCGATTATTGCCGACCAGCAGCAGCGAATTCCCTATCTGGCATTTGACCGGATGCTGCGCAGTGCCGAGCAACACCTAAACGATGAGCGTGTCGGTTTGCATGCCGGTAGCCACGGTCGGCTGATCCACTCGGGTAGCAGCGGCATGGTGCTGCTGGCCAGCGCTACCGGTCGGCAGGCGTTGCCGCGCATGACTCACTACGGCTTGCTAAATCTGGATGCGTTCAGCGATGAGGTGGTGCTGGTCGGCGACCGCGTGACTCTGAACTGGCGTTGTCAGATATCGGCTGAAAACCCCTTGAGCCACCATCACGCGGAGCTTTATTTCGCCTACTCGCATGCCTGTATTCCACAGCTCGCCGGGGTAAGCGCGACCCCAGCGGGCGTCGGCTTCCGCCATGCCGCCCCGGCTAATCCGCAACCGCTTGAAGAGTACTTCGGTTGCCCGGTTGCATTCGGTGAGCCAGTGGACTGGCTGGCCTATCCGGTGGAGTTGCTGGATTTAACCATTAGCGGCATCAGCGACGCCGACATGCTGACGGCACTGGATGCGATATGTGAGCAGCAGTTGAAGGCTATCAGCGCGCCGCAGGATCAAGACTGGTTGCAGGCCTGTCGCGGTTACATCGTGCGCGCCTTGCTAACGGACGGCCCGACGCTGGCCGCTGCAGCGGCATCCGCGAGCCTGACGGAACGACAACTTCGTCGTCGCCTGACAGCCGAGAAGTTGAATTTTCGCAGCCTGGTAGACGACGTGCGTTGCCGCCTGGCCGGGCAGTACCTCGCGGATCCCTCATTCAGCCTGGCGGAAATTTCCCTGATGCTCGGCTACTCCGAGCAAAGCGCGTTTCAACGAGCCTACCAGCGCTGGCATGGGGAAACGCCCCAGCAGGCGCGCGCGGGTTTGAGTAAGCCGAGCAGTCACGTATAGGGCGGGTCACGGCCGCCGTGCTGATCTACGCTTGCCTGATCGAGCGCTCGGAGTCGCGGCTCTTTCCGGTATGGCGCGCACGGCACGCCCTATGCGGTCGTACCTCTGATCCGGGGCTTTGAATCGTTGCAATTCCCGTCTTGAATCGAATGCTTTCGCTCGACAGAGTTTTCGACCGGATCCAATCCGAGCTTTTTAGAGGTCATGAACCAGGGGTCACTCACGTCAATAACCGGTGCGCTGGTGTTAATACACCGTCTGCTTAAGCTGTCATTCTTTAGGGTCGAAAATTGGCAAACCTCCGGAGCAATGTGACATGCGGCAAATACTCGCGGCCTTGTTGCTGGGTCTAAGCTTGGCAGCGTGCAGCAACGACCCCAGTAGCGCACAACAGCAAAAACCATCAGCCACAGCACCCGTAATGCCAGCCGATTCGGCACTGGCGAGCCTGTACGCCAGTACCTGCATGGCCTGCCATGCTGCGGGTATCGGTGATGCGCCGGTCGCTGGCGATATTGCCGCCTGGAAACCCCGCATGCAAAAAGGCATGCCAACGCTGATTGATAATACGATTAACGGCTTTCGCGGTATGCCGCCATTGGGTTCCTGCAGCGACTGCGGTGAAGAAGATTTCCGCGAGCTGATTGAATTTATGGCTAGCGACCCGGCGGCAACGGCTGGTCAGGAGTCTGGCTCATGAATAGACGGAATTTTCTGCGCACCGGCACCGGCGTGGCGGCTACCTCTGCGTTGGGTTTAGTGGGCACCGGCTGCAGCGAAAGCAATAGCATGCCGAACCCGGCACCAGCAGCCTCGGTTGGCGCAGACGGCAAACGAATCATTCCCTGGCAAAATTGGTCCGGCTATCGACACTGCCTGCCTTCGGGCCGCTCGGCTCCACGAGACGAGCAGGCGCTGGCGACACTGCTGAAAACCGCCAAAGGCAGCGTACGCCCGGTCGGCGCTGGCCACTCCTTCACCGAGTTGGTACCAACCGACGGCCAGATTATTTCCTTACGCCACTTTTCGGGTCTGCTCGGGCATGATCAGGAAAAACAAACGGCAACCTTCGGCGCAGGTACGCGGATTGCTCAGGTTGGCGAACCGTTGAATGCGGTGGGTCAGGCGCTGGCCAATATGCCTGATGTCGATGAACAAACGCTGGCCGGTGCGATGGCCACCGGCACGCACGGCACGGGCGAACAGCTCGGTGCGATGCACAACTATCTCACCGGTCTGCGGCTGGTAACTCCCGGCGGCGAGGTACTGGATTGCAGTCGCGAAAAGAACAGCGACGTTTTTAACGCGGCGCGCTTATCGCTCGGCAGTCTGGGTGTCATTACCCAATGCACGTTTCAGAATGCGCCGGCGACGTTGATGAAACGCCGGGTGTGGGCGATGTCACGCGAGCAGGCGTTGGAGGAGTTCGATCAACTCTGCGCCGCCAACCACAGTTTCGAGATGTACATGATCCCGTTTCTGGATCAGTTTATTGCCGTGGCGATAAATCCTAGCAATGAACCGATAACACCGCGCATCGACGACCCCAGCAATAATGCGGTGCTGGATCTGAAGCGAGCCCGTAACCTGTTGGGCTGGTGGTCTGGAGCCCGTCGCCGGGTAATAAGCCATGCAGCGGGCGACTATCCACCCGAGGAAAACGTCGATCATTGGT
>CAJQNE010000229.1 GCA_905479545.1 uncultured Gammaproteobacteria bacterium
AGATCGCCGGCATACACGATGCCGTAGGCGGCGCTGGCATAAAAAAGTGTCCAGATTTGTTCGGCTTTGGTCGCGATAGTCCAGCCGTACAACAACACGCCGCCGAGCGCGAAGGTGAATATCGTCGCAAACAGCCGGTTGAGTTCGCTATTCGCATAAGGTTCCATTTCCCCCGGCAGCCCTGAAAAAGTGACGATGGCGTCGATTGGCACAATCCAGACCTGAGCCATGGTGAAGGTTGGAATAATAATGACTAACGCGCGACGTCCGGCCAGCGGTAGTACCGTCCAAAAGGCGGCGCAGACAAACAAGAACCACTGTGGTGGCCATTGAAGCCAGGTTGGCAAATCAATCACTGGCCGTCTCTCCCGTATCTACGGCATTTTCTGGTTGTTTCTGGTCCGGTTCTTGTTGCACTGCAGGCCGACTTCTCAGCAACCACGGAAGTACAACTGCTGCCAGTACCGTAATGCCACTCCCGGCGAAGGCGAGTAAGCCGTAGAAACCGGGCATATCTTCAGGGCCGAATTTCACGTGTTGATGCACGAAAAAATCCAGAATGAAGGTGAGTAACAACACCGTAGCGGCACCCAGTGTGAGTTTTTTCATAAGCCCTCGATCAACATTCTAACTAAATCGACCAACGGGCCGGGCTGGATGAACATCGCGAATGTCAGCATGGCGGTAAGTGATAGCGCTAGTACGCTTTGCCAGGGTGCTTCGCCGTAACGGGCATCCACCGGCGCGGGCTTGGCAAAGGCCCGGTACACAATCGGCAGAAAGTAGGCGGCATTCAGCACGGTACTTACCGCGAGAGCGATCAACGCGAACCACGCTTCCGCCTCGGCGGCAGCCATGACGATATAAAACTTTGAGAGAAAGCCAGCGGTGGGCGGTAGGCCAATCATCGACAGGCTGCCGAGGCCAAAGGCCAGCAAGGTTATCGGCATGCGGCGACCCACGCCGTCCAGTTGCGAAACCAGTGTTAGGTGTGCCGAGGTGTAAATGGCACCGGCGGCGAAAAATAGCGTGATTTTTCCGAAGGCGTGCCCGGCAATGTGCAAGGTGGCGCCAAGCGTTGCGGCGGGAGTGAAAATCGACACTGCGAGCACCACATAAGCTAGCTGGCCTATGGTAGAAAAGGCTAGCCGACGTTTGAGGTTGTCTTGTTGCAAAGCGGTAAGCGAGGCGATCATGGTGGTAGTGCCAGCGACATAAATAAGCCAGTTGCCGCCGCCGTTGCCTGCTAGCAAATCAATGCCAAAGATATACACCACGACCTTTATAACCGTGAAGACGCCGGCTTTCACCACCGCTACCGCGTGCAACAGCGCACTAACCGGCGTGGGTGCAACCATCGCGGCGGGTAACCAGCCGTGGAACGGCATTAGTGCTGCTTTACCAATGCCAAAGGCGTAAAGCGCTAGCAGTATCCCAACCACGGCTTTGCTCAGGTCTTTGGGTAACAGTCCGCCCTTCGTGAAATCGCCGCTGCCAGCCAGTTGGTGTGTCCAGAGTATGCCTGCTAATAATAAGCACACGCTGGTGCCAACCAATATGCCAAGATATTTCCGTCCGGCTTGGCGTGAGGCTTCATCGCCTTTATGGGTTACCAGTGGGTAGGTTGAAAATGTAAGTGCTTCGTAGAACACGAATAACGTCAGCAAGTTGGCTGAGAACGCGATGCCGAGCGTTGCCGAAATAGCTATCGCAAAACAAACATAAAACTGGGTTTGCCGAGGCTCATTGTTGCCGCGCATGTAGCCGACCGAATACAGCGTAGCGATGGGCCAAAGCAGAGTGGCAACGCAGGCGAATACTGCACCCAATGGTTCAAGCGAAAAGGCTAAATCGACGCCCGGCAGCATTTTTACCAGCGATAGCTCTGGCGTATCACCGGCCAGCACCATGTACACCAACATAGCGACTTGTGGCCAGAGTAATAGGCCCATAAGCACACTGAAGCCATCGCGAACATTGGGCCAGCGGCCAGACAGAGCGACTAATAGTGCCGCGAGCAGTGGCGTACAAACTGCAGCGAGCATAATCATCGACGGGCACCCAGTAACACATCTGCGGCTTGCCCGGCGAGTGTTACTGTGCCGTCGGCCCATACGCCCAATGCGACACTCATTAGTACCAACGACCACATAGATAACAGCATGAGTGGCGAAGCTTCGCCGACCGGAGCACCGACTGGCGAGGGTCGAAAATAAGCCACTTCAATAATTTTTCCAATATAACCGAGAGCGATAATTGAGGCGGCCAGAATGGCTACGACCAGCAACCAGGCTTGCTGCTCAATAGCCGCGGTGACCAAATACCACTTGGTAATAAAGCCAGCGGTTAGCGGCACGCCAATCAGCGCTAGTCCGCCAACCACAAATGCGGCCGAAGTTATGGGCATGCGTTTGCCAATTCCGGCTAGCACCTGCAGGTCGTCGCTGCCGCAGCGCCACACCATAGCGCCAACGGCCATGAATAAACCGGCTTTCACCACGGCATGATTGAGTAAGTGAACGATGCCGGCAGTAAGCCCGGTATTACTCGCCAAACTAATCGCCAGCACAATGTAACCAATTTGCGCGACACTGGAATAGGCCAGCAAACGCTTCACGTTGTTTTCGAATAGTGCAACAAGCGAGCAAACAATTAACCCTACCAGGCCGAATATAGCGAGCATAGGTGCTAGCTGCATTCCTTCACCGGTAAAATCAACGCCGAGAACGTTGTAGTGCATGCGCAACGACAGATAAATCGCGACTTTAGTCGCGCAGCCAGCAATCAATACGGTAACAGCGGATGGCGCGTAACTATAGGCGTTGGGTAACCAGGCGTGTAACGGAAACAATGCCAGTTTAAGGCCCAGACCAACGGTGATAAATGCCGTGGCTGCCAATACTGTGCGGCTGTCGCGTACCGGTTCTAACCGCATGGCCATATCGGCCATATTGAGGGTGCCGGTCATGGCGTAAAGCAGGCCGATGCCGATTAGAAAAAATGTGCCGCCAAGGGTGCCAAGAATCAGGTAGCGATAAGCCGCCATTAATGCCCGGCGCTGGCGGCCCATGCCGATTAACGCATACGTAGACAGCGACGAAATTTCGAGAAATACAAACACGTTAAAGGCATCGCCAGTAACGGTCATGCCGACTAAGCCGGTGAGGCACAGCAGTAAACAGCTGTAAAAAAGGTGTTGTTTGTCCTCGGCAATTTCAACTAAAGCGCTGGCCCGCGCATAAGGCATCGCCGCCACCGCCACGACACTAATCAACAACAAAACAATGACAGTAAGACGGTCGACCCTAAGCTCGATGCCGTAGGGCGGTTGCCAGCCACCCACTGCATAACTAAGCGGGCCTGCAGCGGTAGCCGGTAGCAACATCAGGCTGAAAATCAGCAATAGCACTGCTGCAGCGGTGGCAACCAGCCAGGCCATCGCCGGACGACGAACCAGCATCGCCAGCGGCGCGGCGACCAGTGCGGTAACAACCGGGAGCACCGGAAGGTGTGCCTGCACGGTTGAGATTAACGACATTTCTGGAGCCATTTAAAAATTCGGTTCCGGAGTAGTGGTTGGTGAAGTGTCTGAGCCGGTAGCGTCGGGCTCTCGCCAAGCAAGAATCTCGTCTTCTTCAACAGAGTCATAGGCTTCACGAATACGAATAGCCAGAGCGAGCCCCACGGCCGTAGTAGCCACTCCCACTACAATTGCCGTAAGAATTAGCACATGTGGCAGGGGATTGGAGTAAACCGTGTCGGCGGCCCCTTTAATAGCAATGGGGGCGGTACCGTTGGGCACTTTGCCGAGAGAGATAAACAACACAAAAACAGATGTCTGAAAAATATTCAGACCGACCATTTTTTTAATCAGGTTGCCGTGAGCGATAACGATATACAGGCCACCGAGCATCAGTAGCACCACCAACCAGTAATTTAACAATCCCATTAGCGAGCCTGTCGACGGCTTGCAACCGCATAAAAAATTCGAATCATTACTGCGGCCACTGTGATGCCAACGCCGGCTTCAATTAGCAGTATGCCGATGTGGTTGCCGCTACCCATATTGCCGGTAAGTGCGGTGTACTCGAGAAATTGCCCACCCAACAGCAGGCAGACAACGCCGACACCGGCATACAGCAGTAAGCCCAGCGGGATTAGCACTTCTACCAGTTTTATCGTGAAGACTTGCTGCGACGGCCCGAGCCCGAAAACCAATGCGTGAA
>CAJQNE010000230.1 GCA_905479545.1 uncultured Gammaproteobacteria bacterium
GGCGGCCCCACAAGGTGACCAACCATGGTTTGCTGACCGAGGAATTTCCAGGTACGCGCTGGCAAGCTAGCATCACCGGCCTGAGCTTCATCCAGCTTGTCAAACAACCAGGTTTCCTGTTCGTCCGACATCATTTTCCGGTCGCCATCATAGTCATCAACCGATTGATCCGGCTGTAGCTCGCGGCCCTGAATTCGGGTGTCCAGAATGATGAACTCCGCTAAATCGCCAAAGGTGAAACTGCGGTTCAGGCGAGGGTCAGCAAAGTCGGAGCCGTTAGGACCTTTTACATCCTGAATTGGCAACCACTCGTTGTAAGCCTGTGCGGCAGCCGCTTTCCGTGGTTCCCAGTCACCTTCGTCACGACCATTGTCATTATGGTTCTCTGCACCACCCATCGCGCCACCCGCATCCGGATCGTAAGAATCGTTAGCAGTTTCGTGATCATCCCAAGTGTTAATAAAGGCGTAACGCAGATGGATAAGCTGTAGGTCAGCATCTTCACGATAGTTCTGGAAGCGTCGCCGATAGCTAGTAAGCGAAACTGTTTCAATGCGATTATTGTGACGATATTTACGGCCTGTATCAGGCATATTTTCGGCACCTATGGCATTGCGATCACCATAATCATCCGGGTTTTGATCGTCAGTAGGAGTTTCGTCGTCTGCTACGACGCCGGGATAATCGTATATGTAATCCCCAAGATGGAAGACTAAGTCAAGATCGTCACGACGAGCCATCTGCCTGTAAACATTAAAATAGCCATGCGGAAAGCTTGAACAAGAGGCGACTCCAAACTTTAATGACGGTACTCCAGTACCTGATGGCAAGGTTTTAAACCGGCCTACGTCACTCAGAAACAACTCGCCTTCAGAGTCTTCGAATGTAGTGGTCGAAAAGCGATAGTAATACTCAGTAGCGGCAGTCAGGCTGGTGCTATCCACGGTTATTTTTACCGTACGGTCATCCCCTGCCGATGGTGTCACGGTGTTCGTGACCAGCACATTGCCAGCAAATATTGGCGATTCGCTGACTTCAACCTGGAGAGGCGTAACGTTGGTGGATCGCGTCCATAAAATTGCGCCACTGGTTGAAGGGTCGCCCGACGCAACACCTTGCCTGAACACGCTTAGCGGCAAGGTGACGTCGCCAAGGTAACCATAGCTGTCGCAGCTGTCGCCGGTAAAAGCAATATCGGTGCTGCCGTCAGCTTTTAGATCCAGCTCGTAGCCCAGACGGTTGCGATATTTACCAACGATGCTTGGCGCGGCGCTGGTGTCGGTGGCGGAAATGCGAATCCACTGCATAATAAACAGGCGGGGAATCATCACTCCGTCTACCACTTCCATGGTTTCAACGCGCCACACCATGCTGTCGTGATACAAAGCACGAATTTTGAAATTGCGGGTTTCATCAATAAGGTTACAGGCAGGTTGCTCACCTAAATTCATAGTAAGCAACATTGCGGCTTCGCTCGAATCGTAGGTGTAAGTACCTGCTGCGCGCGGTTCCGGGTCCGGAATGGGCGTTGAACCGCCGGTATTACCAATTGCCGGCGCTTGATTCGGGCTATTCGAACCACCACCACAGGCCGACAAGCCAATGGCTCCGAGACCTATACCCGTAGTCGCCACGACGTTACGCCGCATCAGATCGACCGATGCCGTCGCCGTCGATTCGTTGCTATTAACTTTTTTGCCTTTGCTCAGCATATTCTCGCTCCGCGCCTATGGCGCTCTAACTCTATTATTTCACTAGGAAAATGTCGGGATTCGTCTCTGATCGACATCTAAGCTCTATCGGCCTGACGGGCATTATACGGAATGAACACACTTCAGGCGGAGCTCAAGCTCGACATGGCAATATTTAACGCTTCGGAATTATGTCCGACCAGCGCAGCTCTAGCCGTACTTAACATTCTTATTATATACGACCATTTTCTGAACATTGATTATAAACGACGTTTCCAGCCTGCTTGTTTATAAAATTCAGCACCAAACCAATAATATCAACCACTTAAATTCATAAGCGGCTTATTAGACGTTACACATTTCTTACCAAATCGACTGGACATAACGCTATAGGATGGCGGCATTCGTTACATAAAGCGATCCCAAAAGAGGTTCGCAACCGGAGCAGCACGCATGAAAATTCTTGGCACGGTTACCGCCTCAGCCCTGTTGGCACTCGCCAGCACTGCTGCCTCAGCCGTTATTATTGATACCTTCGAAACCGATCAGGTCGCCGCTCACAGCATGGGCGCCGCAGCACCCGCTGAAGGCTTCAGCATAGTCACTGGCGCCGGCATTATTGGCGGTGAACGTGAGTTACTATCGGTTAAAACAGCGGGCCAAAATTTTGGCATGGTGTTCGCAGCAGCTGGCAGCCAGAACGGTAATCAGCTATCACATTCACAGAGTTCACAAACCAGTGGCTACTCACTGGTGTTGTGGGACGGTGCCGAAAACCTGCGCGGCAATGACTACGGCCTTGGCGCTAACTTCGCCGGCGAAGACGGTATCGATTTCCAGCTAACGGATGTTGACTCCTTTGGCATGGGCCTGACGATTAAACTGTTTGTATTCACCAGTGAATCGCAATATTCAGAAATCGCGATTCCGATTGATGCCGGCATAGGTTCTGAGCGGGTGCTGTTTAGCAATTTCAGTACGGGTTCCGGCGGCCTATTGCAAAACCAAAGCAATGCGCTGTTCCTACCCACTGCAGCCGCTAGTTCAGCCGCGGACTTTAGCCGGGTAAATGCGATTGCTCTGCTCATTGACGGCACCGCAACCCCCGACGCAGACACCTCACTGAATTTGCTGGAGACTTTTGTTAACCCGCCACAACCAATACCACTGCCGGGCACAATATTGATCTTCCTGGCCGGACTTGCGGGTTTAAAACTAAGGAAATTTAATAGCTAGTAGCTATAATTCCTGCAACACCAAACAGCCTCACTAAACTAGTAGTGAGGCTGTTTTCGTTAGCCCACCAGATTATTTTCCTGCATCCAAAGCGCTACTTCTTCACCGATACGATCAGGCTGATCCTCCTGTACAAAATGAATGCCTGTGCCACAGAATACCGATTTGAGATTCGGTAGCGCCGCTTCTAAATCTGCCACTGTGGCTTTGGTGATAAGCGCCCCTGGTTTGAACCACAGCAGTAGCTTAGGAATAGTTGATTTCTCTAGTGCCGCTCGATAACTCCGCACCATTTCATCGGTATCAGCCGGCTTACCGTCAAACGGAATTTCATTCGGAAAGCGGTACAGCGGCCTGCGGCTGGCGATTGTTGGAAACGGCGCACGATAGTGCTTCATCTCAGCATCGGTTAGTTTCCGACTCACACTCATCGGCAATAACTTATTCACAAAAAAGTTAGCGTTTTGAATCATTAACTTGCCGATTATGGGCGTGCGAAACAATTTAAATATCTGCCGCGCGGGTGGCTTCATATCGGCTATTTTTGCGACATTGGTAACCCCTTCCATAAAGGCAATGCCTTTAACGTTCTGCGGGTTTCGCATTGCGTAATTGAAACCCAGTGCTGATCCCCAGTCGTGGATAACCAGAGTGATGTTTTTTAAACCCAACGATTCGATAAACGCCTCCAGATACTGCACATGATCGGCAATACGGTAGTCAATATCCGGTTTGTCAGACTTGCCCATGCCAATCAAATCTACAGCCACTACCCTACCGTGCGGTTTCAGATACGGAATGACATTACGCCAAAGGTAACTGGAGGTCGGGTTACCGTGTAATAACAGAATAGGGTCGGAACCCGCGTCGCCCTCATCAACGTAGTGCATTTTCGAACCGAGCACCTCGGAATAGTGTTCGGCATAAGGGAAATCTGCAGACGGGGTGGACATTTCGTAATCTCAAAAACCGTAAACCACCAGCATAGCGCGACTACCGTTGGGGGCAAATAGATTCAGCGCACAACCGCGTACCAACCGCCAACCTTGCCCCTGATGCTATGGCCAGTACACTGCCCACACTCGTTTCACTTTAGGCCCGCGCTATTAATACTCAAACCCCCGCCGCAGAAAAACGCTCACTCAGTGAGTCTCTCGGCGTTTACCTTCACCGCCGTGTAATTGCCATGCTATTTCTTGGCTTCTCCGCCGGCCTGCCTTTGTTACTGGTGTATTCCACGCTTACCGCCTGGTTGAGCGACTACGATGTTAAAAAGTCGACTATCGGCCTGTTCGCCTGGGTCGGAATCACCTATTCGGTAAAGTTATTCTGGGCGCCGGTAGTAGACCGGTTGCATTTACCCCTGCTACGCCGCATGGGGCAGCGGCGCAGCTGGATGTTACTGGCGCAGGCCGGGATTGTTTTTGGCCTCTACCAGATGAGCCAGCTGAATCCGGCAGACAGTCTGAAAATGGTCGCCTTATGGGGAGTGTTTGTGGCGTTCTGCTCGGCCACGCAAGACATTGCACTCGACGCTTACCGCATCGAAGCCGTTGAAACTGACCGGCAAGCGGCGATGGCTTCGACCTACATATTTGGTTACCGAATAGCGATGCTATTTGCGGGCGCAGGCGCGCTCTACATAGCCCAATATCAAAGTTGGCCGTTCGCTTATCAAACCATGGCGGCCAGTATGTTGGTCGGCATCATCACCGTAATACTCATCGCTGAACCGATATCAAACACGGTGCGCTCGTTAGCCGAACGCGGGCCGTTGGTGGAACGGTTTGAAGCACAAGCTAGCGGCTGGTTACCGCCGTTGCGGACTGCAGTAAGTTGGATTCTCGGTGCCGTGGTTGAGCCGTTTGTCGATTTCTTCCGCCGCAACGGCCTGGGACTCGCACTACTCATTCTCGGCGTCGTCGCCTTCTATCGCCTTAGCGACCTGAGTATGGGCGCAATGAGTAACCCGTTTTACCTCGATATGGGCTTCAGCAAGGCCGAAATAGCCACAGTGGTAAAAAGTTTCGGGCTGGCGATGACACTCATTGGTGCCGGTCTCGGCGGCGTAATGGCCATGCGTTACGGCACGCTGAAGTCTTTGCTTGTGGCTGCTATTATGGTGGCGACCACTAACTTACTGTTTGCTTGGATCGCCACGCAACCCAAAGATATTAGCTATCTGGCCGGTGTAATCGCCGCCGATAATCTCAGCGCAGGAATAGCGACTACGGTGTTTATTGCCTTTTTATCGGGCTTAACCAATACCGCATACACTGCCACGCAATACGCCTTATTCAGTTCGTTAATGACGTTGCCCGGCAAAATAATCGCCGGCTACTCAGGGTTTGTGGTCGAAGCCCAAGGTTATGCCACATTTTTCATCTACGTTGCAGCGCTAGGCATTCCTGCAATTGTTCTGGTAAGCGTGTTAATCCACTGGAACAAAGCCAGGCAGTTGCTGGCTACGCCTGCTGAAAGCGCTCGGCAGAATGCCACTGCTGACACATAAATGCAGTGCTCCAGGTAATTTCGACTGGCGAATAATTTTCTTCGGTATCGTTCTTGCAAACCTCTACCGTCAGATAAATCGCTTAAAGTTTCGCACCCACACGGTGCGTCTATCGTAGAAACATAAATTCGGCACCATCGCGGTGCACAAAAATAGAGCTTACATGGCCATTAAAGTCGCCCTGCACCATAAAACTGATTATCAATATGATCGTAAGGTCACCTTGTCGCCTCAGGTAATTCGCCTGCGTCCCGCGCCTCATGCGCGAACGCCGATAGTGAGCTATAGCCTGAAAGTATCGCCCGGCGGTCACTTCCTGAACTGGCAGCAAGACCCATTCGGTAACTGGCTGGCCCGGGTAGTATTCCCCGAGCAGGTAAAGTCGTTCACCGTTGAGGTCGACCTGCTGGTAGAAATGGTCGCGGTTAACCCGTTCGACTTTTTCATTGAAGAGCACGCCGAACAATTCCCGTTTGATTACAACGAGGAATTAAGCAGCAACCTCGCGCCTTTTTTGAAAACAAGCAAACCGACGGAAAAACTTGCCGGTTGGCTGGAAAAGATTCGGGCGGACCTGAAGTCAGCGGACGAGCCACCCCGCACTATCGATTTCGTCGGCCAACTGAATCAACAGCTGTGCACCGATATTCACTACACCTTGCGAATGGAACCAGGCGTACAGACACCGGAAGAAACCTTAACGAAAGCCAGCGGTAGTTGCCGCGATACGGCCTGGCTGATGGTCAACGTCCTGCGCCACCTCGGGCTGGCCGCACGTTTTGTGTCCGGTTATCTCATTCAGCTAACCTCGGATCAGAAATCTATCGATGGCCCCAGCGGCCCCGAAGCAGATTTCACTGACCTGCACGCCTGGACAGAGGTGTACCTGCCCGGCGCAGGTTGGGTAGGTCTGGATGCAACTTCCGGCTTGTTCGCGGGTGAAGGCCACATACCGCTTACCGCAGCACCTGAACCCAGTGGCGCTGCGCCCATAACCGGCGGTATGACTAAGGCGGAAACCGAGTTCAAGCATGACATGTCGGTTAAGCGCATCGACGAAGCGGCCCGCGTAACCAAGCCGTTTACAGAAATGCAGTGGCAAGCAATTGACTTGCTTGGTCAAACCGTTGATGCCCGCCTGAAAGCCAACGATGTGCGACTAACCATGGGCGGCGAACCGACGTTCGTCTCTATCGACAATATGGACGCACCAGAATGGAACACCGAGGCTAACGGCCGGCAAAAATTCGAAATGAGCCAAACGCTTATGCGTCGGCTGCAGCAGCGGTTCGCCCCCAACGGCGTAATGCAGTACAGCCAGGGAAAATGGTACCCCGGTGAAGAGCTGCCACGCTGGGCCTGGAATATCTCTTGGCGCGCTGACCGTGAGCCGTTGTGGGAAGACCACACTCTGCTAAGCAATGAAACCAACGCAAAGAAGGTTTCGCTGGCACAGGCCGAAACGTTCATCGCCGCGCTAGCGCAAAATATGAATGTACCGGTAGAGAATGTTGTACCGGCTTGTGAAGATATTCGCCCCACCGCCAAACAATTGGCTGCCGGCGGTTTTAAGCCACTGGAGAATGCGCCGGTAAGCGGCTTCGTGTTGCCAATTCAATGGCAACAGGCTGCGGCCGCGAAAAAAGCCAAAAAAGACGGCAAGGGCCTGAAGAAAACCATGGCCGGCCATTGGCTCAGCGAAAAGTGGAAATTGAAAGACGACCGGCTCTGGCTTATCGGCGGCGACTCGCCGGTTGGCTTGCGCTTGCCGCTGAATGACCTCAGCAGCATGAGCAACCTCGAAGCCCCACGGCTGCTACAGCAAGATCCATTTGCTCCCAAGCCCGCATTGCCGAGCAAAAAAGAACTCTCGGAGCAAATTGCTGCGAACCAACCACTGCCGGCCGCTTTTAAAGATGTGCAGGTTCGCACCGCGATGTGTATCGAGCCGACGGACACCGGACTATCGGTATTCCTGCCGCCTTCACATAGCGCTGAGGAATATGCGGCACTACTTAACGTAGTTGAGCAAACGGCGGCTGAACTGGAGCAACCGATTCGGCTCGATGGTTATAGCGCTCCACCGGATTCGCGACTGGAAATTCTGAAAATAACACCCGACCCGGGCGTTATTGAAGTGAACGTGCAGCCTGCAGCTAACTGGCAGGAACTGAAGAACATCACACTTGGCCTCTATGAAGACGCTCGCCAGTGTCGGCTTGGCACTGACAAATTCATGATTGATGGCCGCCACAGCGGCACCGGTGGCGGCAACCATATTGTAGTCGGCGGGAAATCGCCGGAAGACAGTCCATTCCTCCGCCGCCCTGACCTGCTCGGCTCAATTATTCGTTACGTACAGAATCATCCGGCGATTAGCTATGTGTTCTCCGGGCTGTTTATCGGCCCTACTTCACAGGCACCGCGGGTTGACGAAGGCCGTGACGAAATACTTTACGAACTAGAGCTGGCGCTGGGGCAGCTGCCGAAAAAAGGGACCGATTGCCCACCGTGGCTGGTCGACCGGATACTGCGCAACCTGCTAATAGACTTAACCGGCAACACCCACCGCACCGAAATTTGCATCGATAAGATGTACTCACCGATCGGCCCAACCGGGCGGTTAGGTCTGTTGGAGTTCCGTGGTTTTGAAATGCCGCCGCACGCCGAAATGTCGCTGCTGCAACAATTGCTGATTCGGGCGATGATTGCGATGTTCTGGGATAAGCCTTACCAGAAGCCACTAGTTCGCTGGGGCAACGCCCTGCGCGACCGCTTTATGCTGCCGCATTTCCTCACCGAGGATTTGTATTCAGTGCTTGGTGACCTGCGGGCTGAAGGCTTCGACTTTAAACCGGAGTGGTTTAACGCCCAGCTTGAATTCCGCTTCTCGGTAATGGGTAAAACTACCATTGCCGGTATGGATATTGAGCTGCGCAATGCACTTGAGCCGTGGAACGTATTGGGCGAAGAACCTGGTTCAGGTGGCACCGCACGCTATGTCGACAGTTCGTTAGAGCGGCTACAAATTAAGATCAACAACCGCTACGGCAAGCGCTATAGCGTGCTCTGCAACGGTGTTGAGATGCCGCTACAGGCTACCGAAATGCCCGGCGAATACGTCGCCGGGCTGCGATTCCGCGGCTGGCAGCCCTGGAGTTGTTTGCACCCGACTATTCCTGCCAACGGTCCGCTGGTATTTGATGTTTATGACAACGACAGCGGCCAATCAGTCGGCGGTTGCCGCTACCACATCGCCCACCCTGCCGGCCTCGCCCACGAGCAATTACCCGTTAACGCGCTGGCCGCTGAAACCCGCCGACTGGCAAGATTCGAAGCCATGGGCCACACACCGGGCGGCATGGAACCCATTCTGCAAAGCCCGAATATCGACTACCCTCACACACTGGATTTACGTCAATACCCGAGTACCTATCGATGAGCCGCTGGAATAATTACGACACCGAAAACTTTTTTGATGAGCTGATTAACCCGGAGGGTAAGCCACGCTGGGCCTCGGAAAATGTCGCTCGTTATTTAGACTCGCTGAGTAAGGAGGAACTGGCTGAACGGCAGCAAGCGGCTGAACTTGCCATTCACGTAATGGGCATTAGCTTCACCGTATACACCAACAACACCGGTATTGATCGCGACTGGCCGTTTGACGTGGTACCACGGGTTATTCCTGAAAGTGAATGGCGCAATATTGAACGTGGACTGAAGCAGCGCATGACTGCGCTAAACATGTTCATTAACGATATTTATCACGATCAGCAGATACTGAAGGATGGCATCGTCCCCAGCGAGTTGATCCTTAAGTCGCGGGATTACCGCCCTGAATGTCGCGGTGTTGATGTGCCATTGAATATCTGGGCACATATTTGCGGTAGCGACTTAGTGCGCGACGGCGACGGCACCATGTACGTGCTGGAAGATAACCTGCGGGTGCCCTCCGGCGTGTCTTATATGATGGAAAACCGCGAAATTATGCGGCGCACCTTCCCCGAGCTATTCGACAGTAACGATGTGCTGCCGGTTGATGAGTACCCAACTAAGCTGTTCGCCATGCTCGCCTCGCTGTCTGAAAAAACCGAGCCAAAGGTGGTGGTTCTGACGCCGGGCATTTATAACTCAGCCTATTTCGAGCATGCCTACCTGGCCCAACAAATGGGCGCAACCCTGGCAGAAGGTCGCGACATGGTGGTGCAGGATGATGATTGCGTTTACCTGCAAACCACCGAGGGTCTGCAATTAGTTGATGTGATTTACCGCCGCATCGATGATGCCTTCCTCGACCCCGAAGTATTCCGGAAAGACTCAACGCTCGGCGTACCCGGGCTGGTTCGTGCCTGGAAGGCCGGCAATGTCGCGCTCGCCAATGCACCTGGTGCCGGCGTAGCTGACGATAAGGCTGTGTATGCCTACTTGCCTGAAATCATCAAATATTATCTCGATGAAGAACCGCAGGTCGCTAATGTACCAAGCTACCGCTGCGACCAACCTGAACAGCTGAAGTATGTGCTGGAGCACATCCACGAATTGGTTATTAAACCGGCCAACGAATCCGGCGGTTACGGCATTGTGGTGGGACCACACGCCAGCAAGAAAGAACTCCGGGAAGCGGCCACGTTAATTCAGGAAAACCCGCGTAACTTTATCGCTCAGCCGACGCTAGCACTTTCAACGGTACCAACGCTGGACGATAACGATGAACTAGCCCCGCGCCACGTCGATTTGCGCCCGTTTATTCTCTCCGGCAAGGACGTTTACGTCACCGCCGGTGGCCTCACCCGCGTGGCGTTAACAGAGGGTTCTTTAATCGTCAATTCATCGCAAGGCGGAGGCAGCAAAGATACCTGGATAGTTGCTGACAGAGACAATCCCGGCCCGACTGAAACCGGCGTGACTCAAGACAATATAAACGATGATGGAATTGTTGTGGCAGCCACTCAACCGCACCTGCTATCTCAGGATCAGAACCAATCACAGGAGCAAAGCTAATGCTCTCCAGAATTGCAGAAAACCTTTATTGGTTAGGCCGCTATATTGAGCGCGCCGAAAACACCGCCCGGCTGTTCAACGTACAAGCTAACCTGATGTTGGACCTACCAAAGCCTTACCGTTTTGCTTGGCAGTCACTCGTCGATATCACTGGTGGTAATGAGGTGTTCGGAGAACACTACGATGAAGCGAACGCCATTAATGTCCAGACGTTTTTGCTGACAGACATGAAGCACGCCAGCTCAATAGCCAGCTCGCTGCACTCCGCCCGGGAGAACCTGCGTGCATCACGTGACGGTATGCCAAAAGAAGCCTGGGAGGAGTTCAATGAGTTTCACCAGATGACGACTAAGCGGCTAACCGCAGGGATGCCATCGCGCACTCGCTTTAATGTCCTAAACGACATTATTACCGGTTGCCAGCAATTCCTGGGGCTCATCGCCGGCACGATGGACCGCAACGAGGGCTACTACTTCCTGCGGCTCGGTCGGAACATGGAACGAGTGGATATGACCGCACGGATAATCGATGTGCGCTCAGCCAACCTGTTGAAAAAGACCGAAGAGGACCTGACGCCCTACGATTCGATTCAATGGATGAGCGTGCTGAAGTCGCTGTCGGGCTATCAGAGTTATCGTAGCCACACCCGCGGACCCGTGGTCGGCCGCGAAGTGCTGCGTTTCCTGGTGCAGAACCCGGAATTTCCCCGCTCCATTCAGCAATGTGTCGACGTGGTAGAGGTAACCTTATCGAAGCTGCCCAATCACAAAACAACGCTGGAAGCAGTAACCCCCCTTCGGGAGCTTATCGACACCGCTCCCGTGCGAACGCTGGCCGACGATAGCGACCGACTGCATAGTTTTATTGATGAGGTAGAACAAGCGCTAATCAACCTGCACAGTGCAGTGGCTAATAGCTGGTTTTCAGTTAACCACTAGGCCTGCGGCTGCGGGTATTCAATACCGTTAGCAAATGGTAGTTTTTCCGCGGTATTAACTTACTTGCCGCGGAAAAACCTCAGTGCTCACGATAACTTCCGGGCCGGTATTATCGGCAGCAGCCGGAACGTCCTTATCGGTTGCAACCGATGGCCCCTGCGAGCTTACCGTGCCGGGTTGTACCGACTGGTACTGAGTGCCCGTTGGCAGCCCGGCGGGATTTCCGATAATGGCTGCAGCTTGTTGGCCATTCGATCCGCCCTGCGACTGGTTTTCATCGCCAATATTAAAGCGATGCTGCTGCGACTCCCAATCAAAACGCGGTAACATTTCAAAGGCTTGTAGCAGCCCCCTCGACCAGGCCTCACTGAGCTTCATAAACATCCGGTCGCCCTGCGGGAAGTTAACCTGCTGGTCGAGCCGATAAGAATTGGTTTTGTACACCACTAGATCTAACGGAAAGCCTACTGAGGCGTTACTGCGAAGAGTCGATGCCATTGAGACAATGCAGCAACGGGCTGCATCATCGAGCGTCGTCGCGTTATTCAGAATGCGATCAAGAATCGGCTTACCGTATTTGGTTTCACCAATTTGCAGGAAACCCTGATTCGGCGAGACTTCAATAAAATTACCTTCCGGATAAACCAGGTATAGCTCCGGCTCTTCATCGGGCAGCTGGCCGCCAACAATAAAGCTTGAGCCCAACTGCACATTGGGCGCTGTACGACGCTGTACTTTTTGAGCTTCGGCGCTGGTTCGGCCGATATAAGCCGCTATGTCGCTCATTGCGGTCATGGTGCGCAGGTTAATCGGCGCTGGCCCGCCATCTTCTGCCGTGGTCAGCTTAAGATCTTTCTCGATTTGCTTAATCACCAATTGCGTGGTGGCTAAGCTACCGGCCGATAACAGCACAATGGCCCGCTCATCCGGCCAAACGAATCGGAAACACTTAGGGTATTCACTTACCTGGTCTATACCTGCGTTAGTCCGAGAATCAGACAGGAATACGATTCCTTCATCTACGGCAGCAGCAACACAATAAGTCATTAAGAAATCCGGTTTTTGTTCAAGGTGGTATTGATGCTACGAAGTATATCAATACGAAATTACAATCCACAGTGGTTGATAGCTTCATTGCGTTGCTAGCGGCTGGCACACAGGCGAGCACATCTTCGAAGTCGATGAGGCTTCGCCTGATTGAAACAATACTACAGTTAAAAATATGGATTACAGACTACTGTCGCTGCAATTAGCTAGCCAATAGCTCAATGCCGGAATACTGCTATTGTGCTGCCAGCCCTTCGGTTGGCGGCTTGCCTTTACCAGCCGACCAAGCGGTGTATGAGCCGCTTATCGACCGCCATCCGCGCACCGCACAGCTTATACTGGCAGACATTTTGCTTCTCAGACGTAAACTCCCCACATATCCCGCTGCGATAGCGCACTATTGAAGGTCCCTCTATGTCCACCGCCCTGGTTTGGTTTCGCCGCGATTTACGTTTATCCGACAACCCTGCACTGATGGCAGCGTTAGAACAGTACGACCACGTTGTCCCGGTCTATTTACACGCCCCGCATGAAGAAGCCCCCTGGGAACCCGGTGAGGCCGCGCGACTATGGCTACATCATAGTCTCGCCGCGCTGACCCAATCGCTACAAAAATGCCACAATACCCTGGTCATTCGCAAAATTGCGGGCAACAGCAGCAGCCTAGAAATGCTACAAAATTTACTGCAGGAAACCGGCGCTACCGCGGTATTCTGGAACCGCCTCTATGAGCCGGCGGTAATCGAGCGGGATAAAACGGTAAAAAGCACATTGCGGGCGGACGATTTCAGCGCAGAAAGTTTTAAAGCCGCCTTACTTTTTGAGCCCTGGGAAGTAGAAACCGGCAGCGGCGGGCCTTATCGTGTATTCACACCATTCTGGAAGTCGATCAAAACCCGTTTTATCGATTCGCCATTACCCGCCGCTGGAAAAATAGCAGCCGGAAAATCAGTGAGTAGTGACAAACTGGATTCATTGGAACTACTGCCAACGTTGAGCTGGAAAGACGACATTGAGCGCCATTGGGACATCGGCGAACCGGCCGCAATGGCGCGACTTGATGAGTTTTTGGGTGATCCGCTGAAACGCTACAGCGAAGAACGCAATATACCCGCCATCGAAGGCACGTCTAGGTTATCGCCGCACCTCCACTTTGGTGAGATTAGTCCACGGCAAGTCTGGCATGCGACTAAAGCCTATGAAGCCCGCAGCCAGGCTCAGGGCGGTAACGCTGATGGCGACAAGTTTCTCAGCGAAATCGCCTGGCGAGAATTTGCTCACCACCTGCTGTTTCACTATCCGGACACTACCAGGGAGCCGATGAACAAGAAGTTCACGAGCTTCCCTTGGCGCAGTAGTTATAAAAAAGACCTGAATGCCTGGCAACGAGGGCTTACCGGCATTCCTATTGTTGACGCCGGCATGCGCGAGCTATGGGCCACCGGCACCATGCACAACCGCGTACGCATGATTGTCGCCAGCCTACTAACAAAGAACCTGCTGGTTCATTGGCGGGAAGGCGCTGAGTGGTTTTGGGACACATTGGTGGACGCAGATTTAGCCAGCAACACCTTAGGCTGGCAATGGGTTGCCGGTAGTGGTGCCGACGCTGCGCCGTTCTTCCGCATCTTCAACCCAGTGCTACAGGGCGAAAGATTCGACCCGAATGGAGAGTACGTACAACATTGGGTTCCCGAGCTGAAAAAAATGCCGAAGAAGTTTCTGCATAAGCCCTGGGAAGCGTCAGACGAACTGCTGACTGAGGCCAAGGTAACGCTCGGCGAGACATACCCGCGGCCGATTTGTGATTTAAAAGAATCCCGACGCCGAGCGCTGGGTGCTTACGGCGAGATCAAGGCTCAGTCGTAAACTGAACTAAAGAGGCTGTTGTTAACACTGGCTTTTACTACAAAACCGTCCACGCTGAGCTGGTCGAAGCCCCGTAGCATGCCCTTCGACAAACTCAGGGAGAACAGTTAAAAAAGACTTTTGCGATACTCTATAGATGACAGCCTGCAAAATTAGATACAGCGAATAAGAAGCAGCTAACTCTTAAGCAAAGTAATTTGTGACCGGCGCTCTTCCACCGAAGCCTCAGCTTTAATATCCGCACGAATATCGGCGGCATCGCCAGCATCAATATTCATCACTACGCGATTGCGACCTTGCTGGCGAGCTCGCTTAAGCATCGCCCGGCTTTCGTCCAATAACATTGAGCCATGCCCTCCAATTTGCGGCTGGGTCGTAACGCCTCCCGCAGTAACGGTAATAAATTCACCGTCGGTGCTATCGTCTTTGCGTATCCCTAACGCCTCAACCGACTTAATCAGCGGCTCGATTAACTCACGAGCAGTTTTTGCGTCAGTTTTGGGCAGCAGAATGGCAAATTCAGCGCCAGAGTGCCGCGCCACCATATCACCAGGCCGGTGTGGCATATTAGCCAGTGTTTTTGCGATAGCTATTAAGCAGCGGTCACCTTCGCGATGGCCGACGGTGTCGTTAAACTCTTTGAAGTTATCAACATCCACCAAGAAAACCGATAACTCTCTATTTTTCAGAACCGCCCGCTCATAAGCCTCTTCTAACGCGGTTTCAAAACAATAACGGTTTGCAATTCCAGTGAGCTGGTCACGATTGGTACTGCTGCGAAGCTCATCAGAAAGCCGCTTAAATTTCAGCTTTTCCATGTCGCGACGACGTTCCTGAAGAAAGTGTCGCCGTTCGTAAAACTCAATCAGATAAGCGGCAAACATCCCAAAAATATTGGCACTAATCAGGCATAGAGCGGTGTACAGATATAGCGAAGTGGGTGTTTTGGTATAAAACCAGCTCACCACCAATGATACTGCCGTTATCGCTAAACCTATGAAAATTGTCTGCAAAAACTGCATGCGGACAAAAATGTAGCTAAACAGCAACACCAGCATCAGGCTGGTTTGCTGATACCAAGCCGAGGGGGCCTCATGCAACGCATTGGTCGACACAACACCGCACCCCACCAGCAGCATCACAAAGCCAAACATCGGCGAATAAATTTTGCTGAAAAAATTATGAAAACTGAGCAACAGCACCAATGCCATGCAAGGTCCCACGATGCCATAGCGAATAACTTCGGCATAGAGCCGTTGCGGCATTGGGATACTCCTGTCGACCAAGCCAAACAGCAAATAGATGGCCAGACCCAAACCCATCGCAACACGAATCGAAACTATCGATTCGCGATAATATTTACTGCGGAATACTTGCTCGAACTCGCGTGGAAATCTCAACCGCCGAGCGCCAGCATCCAGTGCTTTTTCGGCACGCTCAGTGGTAGTGGTATTAGCTAGTTTTTGCGAACCCATGGAGCTCCATAGCGCTATTTTTGGTAAGCGACCCGCCCGAGGGCTAGGCCGCCGATTCGGATGTTGCTGGCAAACCGGTTAAATCCGGGACCTTGCGCAGCGCCTGTTCCAATACTTCCACACCGGCGTTTTCGCGTGGTGCGTTTTCTGACAAATGCCTTCGCCACTGTTTTGCACCGGGCACTGACTGAAAAAGTCCGTGCATATGCCGTGCAATTGACTGCAAGCGTACACCCGCCGCCAGCTGTTGTTCCACGTAAGGCAACATATTCTCCACAATTTGATGTCGATTTGTAACCGTCGACTCGGCATTGAATAACCGCCGGTCTACATCAGCTAACTGCAACGGGTTATGGTAAGCAGCACGGCCAACCATTACCCCATCAGCCCAACCCAGCTGTTGCTCGCAGTCCGCTACAGTCACTAAGCCGCCATTGAGAATTATCGTCAGTTCCGGCCGCTCAGCTTTCAGCCGTTTAACAATATCGTATCGCAGCGGCGGTATTTGCCGATTCTGAGCGGGGCTGAGTCCACCAAGAATTGCTTTGCGCGCATGCACGATAAAACGGTTGCAACCACCTGCAGCTACCACGTCGATAAAATTCAGTAGTGATTCGTAAGAAAGCTCATCGACTGCTGCTTCAGCTTTGCTATCGGCAATACCGATACGGCATTTCACCGTAACGGGCACATTCACCACATCTCGCATGGCCGCAACGCTATCCCGCACTCGCTCCGGCTCAGCCATCAGACAAGCCCCAAA
>CAJQNE010000231.1 GCA_905479545.1 uncultured Gammaproteobacteria bacterium
TGGCAAAGTAGCCAAATGGGCTTCCTGGAATTTCCAGAACTTGCCTTGGTTGTTGTAACCATCAACTACAGCAGTACTCCAGCTATCTTCGTCAACATAGAAAACCCGCTTCGCGATCTGATGGGTGTAACCAGGACGCAAATTCGCTTCCACAACCCATACGCGATGAAGCTCATAACGCGGCAGGTCCGGATTCACATGGCCTTTTCGAATCATGTCCGAGTACTTGTACTTCGGGCTGTTGATGTCATAAGAGTTATACGGAATGTACTTCTCTTGCAGACCGACCAGCTTCCAGGTGTAACGATCTTGCGCGCCGTTAAAAACATCAATCTGGTCATTAAATTGCTCGCCGTCAGTAGACAACGAAGGGTTATCGTAACCGATCTTCGGAGCACGGTTAATGCGACGGGTACCTGGATCGTATAACCAAGCCAAACGTCCGCCGTTAGTCGGGTCAGCAGTCTCGTGCACTAAGGTCAGGCGACCAGCCAGACGTGGCGGTGATTTAATTTCCTGTAGATAATAAGCCATCAGACCCTTATCAACCTCTGGCTGATCCAGGTTAGCGTAACCAAAAAGCACGTCTTCGACGATTTTTGTTATATCAAAAGTGCCATCAGCATCCACAATCGCCTGGTTGTTAAAACGACGAACTGCCGCACCACGATATTTTAGCTTGTGGTTCCAAAGTACTTCCGCGCCCTTTTTAGGAATCGGGAACGGAAAACCTATTTTGTGACCGGTGATATCGTCAGTACCTTCTAAATTGGCACTGGTAGCATTAGCCACGGTCGCTTTATCAATCTCCGGATGGTTAAAGTGAGGGCGTACGCTTTCATACACCTTCATTTTGTACGACGCCGGATACTTCTTAAACATCTGAATATGGCTTTCAGTCAGCTTGTCTTTGTACTTCTCGTAGTTCGCAGAAGTAATAACAAACTGTGGCTCTGTTAGAGCTGAAGCTAGCTCACCACCAAGCAAAGCCACCAAAGCCTCGGGATCTTTGCGCAGTTTAGCTAATTCCTTAGCACGAAGATTCTTCTGCTCTTCAGTAAAGTTCTTATCGCCGGTCCAAACCGGAATGGTGCCGTCGTCGTTACCGTTCCAGATGGCTCCAGAGAAGGTAAGCTCACCCTCTACGCCCAAGCGGGCCGCTTCCTCTTCTGAAACTTTGGCCAGGGCTGGCGCTGCGGCTATAGCCGCCACACAAAATGCAGCCGTTAGGCCGTGATGCTTCAACATGGTAGATCCTCCGATGTCGATGGGTAAACCCGCCTCGCACGGCGGGGTTTAAGGTTCAAGCGTCGAGTGCAAGCACTTCGCGCCTAGTTAGAAATTACTAATATCTGTAATTGGTTACGTTCTGAATTACAGTGTAGATGCAGCAGGTGCTAATTACGAGCCTTAAAGAACGCCCATAACTAAACCTACGACTAGGGATAGACTTAATAATTCAAGTCCGGTATGTCACAAATTGTTATCGCGGAATACGTGGGTTCAATAGTGATAGCCCAGACTCCGGGCCGAATCCAGATGTCTTAAGTCGCGCAAAAATGATAATTGATAACAACCACCGCCCCGCCCTACCAACAGAGAGTAGCTAGCTATTATCATAACCGGGCGCTTACAGCGGCAATTCAGTAATCATTTCAGCGCGAATAGTGTTGGCCTTAACAGCACCCTCTTCGTCCACCAGCCAGCTGTACGTAAGCGGCAGAGTGCCACTCATAAGCAATACTCGTTCGACGATAAAACGGTCCTCTCCCGCTTCCCGAACCACCCAGCCCTTGTCGGTAAGGTTGTGTAATAACGCTTTTCTCTGCATGCAATGTTCAATGGTCCCACCACTACTGCAACCGTGTTGCAGCACCGCCAACTTCGCTAGCGCGCCTTTACCGAAAAACAGCGCTTCGTCATCTTTTTCCGGGTCTTTCCGCAACTTCTCTTCTGCTTCTTTCCGACGTGCTTCTCTGGCCGCCCGCGTCCTATCGACGCTGTTTGCGAAATTTTCTTCGGCAGTCAGGTTAGCGTCTGCGTTGGGGTCAAACTGCGCCTCAGCATTGGGATCAAAATCCGGGGCAGCATAAGGGTTGGCAAAATCTTCCTGCGGTGTCTGCGCATCATCGTCACCGCCGTTATCGATACTGAATTCAGGATTCACACCTTGAAATTCAAGGTTGTCAGCATAAGGGTTCGGCGCATCAAAAATCACATCGTTTGTCAGCGGTCCGCCGTTTTGCGCAAGCACGCATGCAGGCCAGCCGAAGGCCAACGATAGCAATACTAAAAAAATGGCTTTGGTATTCATCAAGGTCTATTTACTCTGAATTACTGTGGCGTTATTAATGGCTTGGAAACCTCCACGACGCCATGCGCTGACAATAGGGATAGCCACCAGCAGTGCCGCAGCCCCACCCAAAAAATGCACCACGCTGTAACCAAATGATTCAGCAATGAAGCCTGAAATTAAAATCCCCAGACCATTGGCCGCGACAAATACACTCGCTTGCACAGTGTAATCGCTACCTTCAAACCCAGCCCTACAGGCAGCCATCATAACGGCGAACATTGCAGCGGTGTGCATACCACTCACCCAATGCTCAAAAATTACCAGGCCGACAACCGCTGGGTAACTATTTAAGCCCAAAGGATAAAGACCATAGGCAGCAGCCATTGTTCCTTGCAACAACACGAAGATAAACAACGCACGATACTGACCAAGCCGAGGCACTAGCCAGCCTCCAAACAACGCACCAACCAGCCCGGCGACGAAGCCACCGGTGCCGATAATGCCGCCTATATCAGCTTTCGTCAGCCCACCATCGTACAACATCAACTTCACCATACCGGAGCTCATGCCGTCGCCAAATTTGTACAGTAGCAATACGCCAAGCCAGGCCAGCACGCCGGGGCTGGTAATGAACGATAATAGCGCTGAGTTATTCGAACTCGCACTGCGGCCGATAGCGATCGCCGTCGCAGCCTTTGGCGGCTCGCGATATAACGTGATGGGTATTAACGCTACTGCTAGCAGCGCCGCCATGGCGATAAAACTCACCTGCCAACCAATACGATCGAACACCATCAGTAATAAACCACCGCCCAACACCATGCCAGCCCTGTAGCCAGCCACCTGCACGCCGTTACCAAAGCCACGCTCGGTAGCATTCAGGGTTTCGACCGCCATACCGTCGGTGGCAATATCCTGTGATGCAGAGAAGAAATTAATGCACAACACCAGCAGTAAAAATAGCCAGAGATGCTCTGCCGGGTCGAGCGCAGAAATCGCCAACACGGCAGCAATGGAGCCTAACTGCAGCGGCAGTATCCAGGAACGCCGCCGCCCAAGGCGAGGCAGGTAGTAGCGATCTAACACTGGTGCCCAGAGAAACTT
The DNA here is from genome assembly GCA_905479545.1 of uncultured Gammaproteobacteria bacterium. Taxonomy (GTDB): domain Bacteria; phylum Pseudomonadota; class Gammaproteobacteria; order CAJQNE01; family CAJQNE01; genus CAJQNE01. The sequence continues at coordinate 3,401 of CAJQNE010000231.1, forward strand.
TAGCGCCCAAGGCAAAAATAGCAGCGAGGCAAGACTGATCACCCGCAACGATGCGCCGTTGTCGCGGAGCAACACCGGTAACGACTGAGTGAGAAAACCGAACGGTAAACCTTGCGCGAGATAGAGGCTCGCAAGCAGGCCATACTTTTGCGTACTTGTCATTGCGGCCATATTACCGGAGATTACAACTTTGCCTCTTGTTACAAAGGCGACACAGGGAAAGAAATAGGCCAGCATAACGGTCTGACCTGAATACCCCTTTACCGGAGCCTTGATGATTGCCCGCTTCACCTCCATCAGCCTGCCACTATTCACTGCGTTGCTGCTGAGCGCCTGCAGTCAGCCCGACCGCCAACAACTCACCATAACCGGTTCTAGCACCATTGCCCCGGTCGCATCGGAATTGGCCCGAATCTTCGAGCAAATGAACCCTGATGTACGCATTGATGTGCAAACCGGTGGGTCATCACGTGGATTAGCGGATGCACGCAACGGTCTGGCTGACATCGGCATGGTGTCGAAGGCGGTAAAAGAAACCGATGTGGTAGCGACATTATTAGCGCGCGACGGCTTGGCGGTAATTGCCCATAAAAGCAACCCGGTAGCCGCGCTGAGCAGCACGCAAATTGTGCAGATATATCGCGGCGAGCTAGAGCAATGGCCTGGCAGCAACCTGCCGATCTCAGTGGTGCATAAAGCGGACGGCCGTTCGACCCAAGAGGTTTTCCTAAAACACTTTAAGTTGCAGCCACGCGAAATAAAGGCCTCAGTCATCGTTGGCGATAACGAGCAGGGTATAAAAACCGTTGCAGGCACGCCCGGAGCCATTGGTTACGTATCAATCGGTGCCGCTCAATATTCATCTGATAACGATGTGCCCATCAAACTCCTACCACTTGGTGGCGTAACGGCTACCGTTGAGAACGTACAAAATGGCAGTTATCCGCTCGCTCGCGAACTTAACTGGGTAACCAGGGATATGCCCACCGGACTGGCAGCCGAGTTCATCGAATTTGCCACAACCAATACCGGCAGCGAGATCATTCGTGGCCTGTACTTCGTGCCTGTTAACTAGTTTTCAGTGATGAATAACAGCACATCGCTCGCTAGCTCAGCACTAGCCAACACGGCCTTACGCCACAGCCCGAAAGGGCACGATCGCTGGCTGTTTTTGTTGGTTCGGTTGTGTGCGCTACTCGCAGCGGCCCTACTGTTGCTCATCGTGGCCTTTGTGGCGACCGAATCAGGGCAGGCGATTCAGGCTCTGGGTGCCAGACTATTCACCGACTCCGGTTGGTTTCCCGGCGCCGATGCCAGTGGCCAATTCAACCTGACGCCGATGATTGTTGGCAGCCTGCTGGTCGCACTTTTGGCAATGGCCATTTCGCTGCCTATCGCAGTCGCTTCAGTGCTGTTTGTCCACAGTTGCTCGCAGCCATGGTTAGTCATCGCTTACCGCCGTGCGATTGAATTACTGGCCGGCATTCCCTCCGTAGTCTTCGGACTCTGGGGTTTGGTGGTAATTGTGCCACTGTTAGGCCAATTGCAAGCGCCTGGCACCAGCATTTTGGCCGGAGCCCTGGTGCTTGCGCTAATGATTCTTCCGACCATCGCCTTGCTAGCAGACAGCGCGCTACGGGCAGTACCGAATGAGTTACGCCTTGGCGGTTTAGCCCTGGGGTTGTCGCCTTGGCGAGTGGTGTTGCGAATCCAGCTTTTACAAGCCCGAAGCGGTGTGATTGCAGGCGCGATTTTAGGCTTGGGCCGGGCGCTCGGGGAGACCATGGTGGTACTGATGGTCTGCGGCAATGTGGTACAGCTCCCAACCAGCATTATGCAACCAATCCGCACGCTCACCGCCAATATAGCCTTGGAAATGGCCTACGCGGGCGGCCTGCAGCGCAGCGCCTTGTTTGTTAGCGGATTACTGTTGATTGCACTGGTGGTTGCTTTGATCTGGTCCGCACACCGCATGGGACGTGGGTATGCCTGATTTTTCGACTGGCTTCACCGGCAACGCGGCGGCCAGAGCCCGACCCTACGGGCAATGGTTAGCCGCTGCGACGCTGGTGCTGCTAGCCGCGCTGTTCGGTTGGCTATTAATCGACGTCATCATCCGCGGCTTTGGCAGTTTATCCTGGGAGTTCATCAGCTCGGCACCGACCGACGCGGGTCGCAGTGGCGGCATCTGGCCGGTTATTGTCGCCTCATTAGCAACATTAGCTGTCTGCATGGCGGCGGTATTGCCGATTGGCTTAGGGAGTGCCGCCCTGCTATCCGGCGTATTCGGCGCACCACGGAGTAGCCTGGGGCAGCGAGCGGTGAACGGCTGCCGGCAAAGCCTCGACATTCTTGCTGGCGTGCCATCGATCGTTTTTGGCTTATTCGGCAACGCGTTCTTTTGCCTTTACCTAGGCATGGGATTTTCTATTCTCGCCGGCGGCTTAACACTGGCTTGCATGGTATTACCCTATTTTATTCGCACCGCCGAACACGCACTTCGCAGCGCCGCTACAACCCACTTAGCAGGCTCGCTGGCCCTAGGGTTACGACACAGTACGATGCTGCGTCGGATATTGTTACCCGCCGCCCTGCCGGGTTTGTTCGCTGGCTTTGTGCTGGCACTGACCCGGGCGCTGGCCGAAACTGCGGCATTGTTATTTACCTCCGGTTACGTCAGTCGGATGCCGGAATCGCTGCTGGATTCGGGGCGCGTCTTGTCGGTACACGTTTATGATCTGGCGATGAATGTAACGGGTGGCGAAGCACAGGCTTACAGCACCGCACTGGTGCTGATTATTACTTTGGCGGTAATTAACGTGCTGGTAGCGTTACTCGGCCATTACTGGCAACAAAAACTCAATGGTGCACCACAATGAATAAAGCCATTTTAGCCGAGAGCTGCGAATGTGAACCGGCGCTACAAATCAGTGGCCTTGGAGTGACTTACGGTAACCAAATTGCGCTGAAGGACGTTTCGCTCACCATTGAGGCAGGTAGCATCACCGCTATTATCGGCCCCTCTGGCTGCGGTAAGTCCAGCTTTTTAGCCTGCCTGAACCGCATGACCGATTTAACCGCGCACTGCGCTACGACCGGCAATGTCGAGCTGGATGGTGTCGATATTCTGGGTGACGCCTTTCGCAAGCCAGCCCAGGCCGCTGCACTGCGCCGCTGCGTAGGCATGATATTTCAAAAGCCCAACCCGTTCCCGCTGAGCATCGCCGAAAATATTGAACTGGGGCTAAAGGAGCACGGCGTAACAGACAAAGCCGAACGCCGCGAAAAAGCCACGGCGGCGCTGCAGGCTGTCGGCTTATGGGAAGAAGTGCAGCACCGCCTCGGCGAGACAGCGTTAACGCTGTCTGGCGGTCAACAACAACGCCTGTGCATTGCCCGGGCAATCGCGTTAGAGCCAAAAATTCTGCTAATGGACGAACCCTGCAGTGCGCTCGACCCCATCGCCAGTCAGCGGGTCGAGCAGCTAATCGCTGAGTTACGTGGACGCTACACCGTGGTGCTAGTGACTCACAATTTAGCGCAGGCACGACGTGTCGCCGACCAAACCGCGCTGTTCTGGAACCACGGCAACGGTGGCGAGCTGGTTGAAGTAGCTGCGACATCGCTGTTATTTAATCAACCGCGTGAAGCTATCACCAAAGCCTACGTCGGCGGAGAGTGCTGCTAGCTAGCCGCCAGGCTAAAAGGTTCTCAGCCGATAATCAGCTAGCAGACGCATTACCCGTGGCGCGAGAATCATCGTCGATAGCATGGTAGGAATCGCCATCAGTGCATACATGCCGTCAATCAAGTTCAACACCGCGCCGAGCGGTAGCGCAGCGATACCGACGATCGTTAATAAATAAAAGTAACGGTACCAATGTGCGCGGTGGGCACCGGCTAAAAACCGCCAACACTGCGTGCCGTAGAACCAATAACTGGTAGTAGTGGTGAAACCAAATACCATTACCAACCCATAAAG
>CAJQNE010000232.1 GCA_905479545.1 uncultured Gammaproteobacteria bacterium
CCCAGGGGCTGAGCAAAAACTCGCGGTATTTTAAGGGGTCACTGTCATCCATACCGCCGCCTTCATGGCGGGTTTTTAAGTAACGCTCGTAGAGTGCGTAATGGTAATCACGGTATTCACCGGGCCGCCAACTCATGGTTACGTCAGTGCTGCGCTTAAGAATGCGCTTATGGCGGCGCTTGGGCAGGAAATGAGCGACTGGCACACGCAAGCTTTGACAGGCTTTGCAGTCGCTGCAGTGAGGCTGGTAAAGAAAGCCGCTGCTACGCCGGAACCCCATAGCGTTTAGAGAGCTGTGTAAGTTCTTGTCATAGCTTATCTCGGGGTCCGCATAGGCGTTCGCCATGTCGCGATCGGGCAGGTAGCTGCACTCCGCATCGTTGCCTAGGTATAACCGAATTCTGCGTGACATACGCTTATACTAACCGATTTTCTGCCGCTGTCGCGGCCATTGTCTCTGAAATAAGCGGTTGTTTTTCGCCTAAAACAAGCATGCTGGATCGCATAAATCGGCGTCAAGTTGCCAGCGCTCTATTCGCCAGCTACCGGGGTTGTGGGTAGCGACCTCAAGTAGCGCTAAGAACTTTCTCCGCGGCATAGCTATTGCGCCCATCGACCGCAAGTGTTCAGACTCGACCTGACAGTCCAGCATTTCGAACTGCCAGCGCTGCAACTGAGCACACAGTATCGCCATCGCCATTCTGGACGCTGACGACGCACGGCTGAACATCGATTCGCCGAAAAAAGCCCGGCCACAACATACGCCATAGAGTCCGCCGACGAGTTCGTCGCCCGCCCATAATTCAATAGAGTGCGCGTGGCCCATCTGGTGCAGTTCAATGTAAGCATCGCGCATTTCGGCGGTAATCCAGGTGCTTGGTTGGTCCTGACGTGGTTCGGCGCAGCTCTCCATTACCGCTGCAAATGCAGTATCGAGACTAGCGCGGAAGCCACTGCGACGTATCTGGCGTTTTAATGAGCGGGAAACGTGCAGTTCGGCTGGCAGAATTACCGCGCGCGGGCTCGGTGACCACCATAAAATTGGCTCATGTTCGCTGAACCAAGGGAAAATGCCTCGTTGGTAAGCGGCTATTAGCCGTGCGGGCGATAGGTCGCCGCCTGAAGCTAGCAAGCCGTTGGGTTCGGCTAGAGCCAGTGACGGATGGGGGAAGGCGTCCGGTGGGGCGTGCTCAGGAATCCAGGGTATCAATTTTACTGCCGCGAAAGGTGCGTAACGGCATACTATCAGCAGTTCGTCAGCAATTTTTCTTGCGGCGTTTACTTACCCGTCCTGCACGATTAATAACCAATCTATCACCACGGCTGAAACCTCTGGTGCATACGCTGAGTGTTCCTAATTGCAAACTGCCATTTATTCGCTTGCCGTTAGCACCACGGGTAACGCCAAGGGGTGTGTAAGAAATATACTTCCGAACCCGTCGGTTACCGGTTGCCGATACGAGTAGATTTAATGCTTCATGTTGCCGGATTATTTTTTCGTCAATCTCGCGGCTGCCATTATTATTGCTATCAATAAAGATTAGCCAGCCATCACTCCAGTTATTGCCGTTACATTCTTGTGCTGCGCCCACGCGGGTGCAAGCGGTAACGCGCAGGCCACTTTTTACGGCTTCAGAGCGGGTGAAACGAAGTGCCGTCATCAGCTCGTTAACAGCAATGCTGTGGTGCTGGCTGGCCATAAAGGTTCGCCAGGATGGTGCGGCAAGAGTGGTTAGCAGTGCCAGAATCGCTAACACCAGCATCATCTCTAACAAACCAAACCCGCCAGCCCGCTGATTCTGACTGGTGTTGCGCATAATAATTCTGCCCGATTAACCCCAGCTTTAAGCGTGGCGGAGAGTCGGGTGAATAGCGCTTCATACAGGTAAACTATTGTGGGTTGATATTGTAGGGCTGTTTTTGCTCAGGCGGCTTTGCGGTAATTATCACGCACGTAATTTTCTACCAGCTGCAAAAACTCGGCAGCGATATGGTCGCCTTTTAGCGTCACGGTTTTCTCGCCGTCTACATAAATAGGTGCGGCTGGCCGCTCCCCCGTGCCCGGTAGGCTAATACCAATGTTAGCGTGCTTACTTTCGCCGGGGCCGTTCACCACGCAGCCCATAACCGCCACAGTCATATCTTCGACGCCCGGATGGTTGGGTTTCCAGATTGGCATCTGCTCACGCAGATAGCTCTGGATACTGTCGGCCAATTCCTGGAAAAAGGTGCTGGTGGTGCGGCCACAGCCAGGGCAGGCCGTTACCAGTGGCGTAAAGCTGCGGATGCCCATGCTTTGCAACAATTCCTGCGCCACAATCACTTCGCGGCTGCGGTCGCCACCGGGTTCAGGCGTGAGCGATATTCGAATCGTATCGCCAATGCCTTGTTGCATAAGAATGCCGAGTGCAGCCGAGGAGGCAACAATGCCTTTTGAACCCATGCCGGCTTCGGTGAGGCCTAAATGCAATGCATAGTCACAGCGATCAGCGATGGCACGGTATACCGCAACTAAATCCTGCACGATGCTCATCTTAACGGACAGGATAATCTTGCTGCGATCCATGCCCAGCTCTTCGGCACGCTTGGCGCTGCTGAGGGCTGATTCAATCATTGCCTCGCGCGTTAGAATTTGCGCCGAAAGTGGCTCATCGCGTTGGCGATTTTCGTCCATCATTCTGGCGATCAAATCAGCATCAAGGCTGCCCCAGTTCACACCAATACGCACGGGCTTATCAAATTTCTGTGCCGTCTCAATCATCTGCGCAAATTGTGAATCCCGTTTGCTACCACGGCCAACATTGCCGGGGTTGATGCGGAACTTCGCCAGAGCCTCGGCGCAGGCGGGGTTTTCATTGAGCAGCTTGTGTCCGTTAAAATGGAAGTCGCCGATTAGTGGCACGTTTACATTCATGGCGTCCAGCTGGTCACGAATGGTCGCGACTGCGGCGGCAGCTTCGGCGCGGTCTACAGTGATACGGACCAGTTCGGAGCCGGCGCGGGCGAGGTCAGCAACTTGTTTTACCGTACCAGCAATATCGGCGGTATCGGTGTTCGTCATCGACTGCACAACGACCGGCGCACTGCCACCAATCGTTACGTGGCCAACTTTAACGCCAACGCTATTGCGGCGCAGTGCCGCGCCATACTGATCTGTAAATTCAACCGTCATGCCGGTTCCTGTGACATCATATAAGGGTAATTTTCAGTCGGTATTGTACCGAAAGCGGCGAATTTTCGTGGGTATCCTTTAGTGTGCAGGTAAGTAGTGAATTGGGTAAGTAAAATTAAACACGCAGTGAATGACAAAATCTCCGCCGCTGGCATTCCACCGAAAACAGATTGGCCGCAACTGTATGGCGGCTGGCCTGCGACTGATGAAAATGGTCGCGACCGGACCATTGCTGAAATTGCCGACCGGCAATGGCTTTATGAAAATTCTGTGCAGGATTCCGCAGCCGAAGTGAAATTCGTGCGGGAGCGTTTTCATGCGCTGCGAGGGTACTGGCCAACTCTGTTGCGTGAGGATTTTTGCGGCACCGCTACTGTTTGTGCCGAGTGGGTTAAAACCGGCCCTGAGAGCCGCGCTTTAGGGTTTGACCTGGACGCCGAGACATTAGAGTGGGGCGCCGGTAACAACCTGCAACTGCTTAGTGAAGAAGCCCAGCAACGCATTATGTTGGTGAAGGCCGATTGTAGTGAATTAGAAACCAGCGATATCGACGTACTGATGGCGCTAAATTTTAGTTACTGGCTATTTATGGACCGACAGAAGCTCGGTAACTACTTCAAAGCCTGCTGCCAATCCTTAAGTAAAGATGGGATTTTGGTGCTGGACGCTTTCGGCGGCAGCGAAGCCCATGAACTGCTCACCGAAGATCGTGAGTGCGAGGGCTTCATCTATCAGTGGGAGCAGGCGTCGTTAAACCCGGTGACGATGGAGATGCAGTGCTATCTGCACTTCAATTTCCCTGACGGTTCCGCAATGCCCAAAGCATTTAGTTATTACTGGCGCGTGTGGAGCTTGCCGGAGTTATCAGAGTTGTTAACGGAGGCAGGTTTTGCCAAGCCTAAAATTTATTGGCATGAGCCACAAGACGATGGTGCGGTAAAGGTCGGTCGCGAGGCCCGAGACTTTAACGACCCGGACCCGGGCTGGATTTGCTACCTGGTTTGTGAAGCTGAATAACATCAGTTATAGCTGCGTAGCCATAGATGTTTGAGGAGTTAATTTCTTACTGCGGACTTTAGCGGTTACTTGTATCTTGGTATTCGGCAGCTGTTATTTAGCGCGAAAAAGGCAAAAAGTTTCAATTAAGTTGCTTAAATTACTATACTTTTTTCGAAACTTTTAATTCCCTACTGCGGACCGGCTAATTGGGTCGATTTTCACTACTTACTACTTGGAATGGAGATTATAGCACTCGCTTGAGCTGATTTGGCGCGCTACGGCAAAAATTATAGTCCGCATTAGCCGTTGCATCTGGTACATTAGTCCTTGCGCGACATTATTTGTCTTTAAAAGCCATTGCGTTGGCGCTCTGGGATATTAATACTTTCGGTGCTTTACAACTACATGAATGCTGTTTGTGCAGTGCGCACCGGAGAATAAAATGACTGGATTGACTTACTCGAAGCCGAAGGCTCGACTTATTTATGCCGCCGTTCTGGTCGGATCGCTAGCCGCTTGTAAAACGGGTGGCGGGGGTAGTGCGGGCGATAACACGCTCGAACCAGTGACAGCCTGTCTGAACAACTTCACCGGCGCGCTTGGTGAGTTGCCGATTCTTTCTGCACTGGCGTTAGACAATCTATCACTTGATCAGTTAACCACCGTCACGAATAGTCTGGGTTCGTTAACGGCGTTGCCTCTCACTAGTTTGGGCGACTTGCTGAGCGCTGTCGACGCCGGTGCCATTTCTGAAGTTCTGGCTGGCTGTGCGTTGCAAGACGCCTTAGCCGGTTCTGATATTACTAGCCCGTCGCAGCTGCCTGCCGGCCCCCTGACTGACCTGATAACCTCGCTGCTGCCCTTTGATCTGGATGGCTTACTGGACCTGAACGGCATATTGGCCGGTCTTGGTGACTTAGGCCCGAACTCTCTGGGCGATTTATTGAGTGGTTTGCAGGGCGGTTCTATATTACCCGCCGATTTGGCTGATCTATTCTTAGGTGGGCTCGCGGGCGCTGGTCTTCCGGGCCCTCTGCAAAGTGTTGCCGACCTCGCTGCTCCTGGCCTTGCCGCTGTGCTCGACTTGTTAGGTGGTGGTCTGCCCGGCGGATTAGACAGCCTGCTTCCTGCTGATCTTCTTGACATCGTCAACGGCGTAAGCGATTCCAACTCATCGGGATCAACTAACCCGCTTGCAGCAGTACTAGGCGGGCTAACCGGTGCACTCTCAGGCGACGCGGCAAGCGCATTAACCGACTCTGTACTGGGTGGTTTAATTGGTGGCGCGCCAGACCTGTTCGCTAACGGACTGACTGAGGTATTGGCTCTATTGGACGGTGGTTTACCGGGTGGGCTCGATAGCTTGCCATTGGCCAGCGTTCTCGATTTGTCCAACGCGCTTAATCTGGCCAACGACCAAGGTTCAACTAATCCGTTGAGCGGCGTGCTAGACACTATCACGAGCGGCCTCGGTGGCGATGCCGCCAGTGCATTAACCGACACCGTGCTCGGCAGTGTCATTGGCGGTGCTCCGGATCTATTCGCTAACGGTCTGTCCGACGTGCTAGCTTTGGTAGGCGGCGGTTTACCGGGTGGGTTAGACAGCCTGCCACTAGCCGATATTCTCGACCTGGCCGATGCACTCAATCTGTCTAACGGCCAGGGTTCGACTGACCCGTTGGCTGGCGTACTGGGTGCAATTACCAGCGGCTTGTCTGGTGATGCTGCCAGCGCGTTAACCGACACGGTACTAGGTACAGTTATCGGGGGCGCTCCAGACTTGTTCGCGGATGGCTTAGCGGGTCTGTTAGGCGAGCTCGGTACTCAATTACCAAATGGTTTAGCGGATTTGCCAGCAGCCGATATTCTTGATCTGGCAAATGCTCTGAATGCTGGTAACCTGGCCAATTCAACAGCACCGGTTACTGACGTGTTGTCTGGCATCGCTGGTGGTGCTTTGGATGCGGGTGCCATTACGTCAGTGCTTGATACGGTGCTGGGCCTTTTGGGCGGCTTGGGCGCTTAAGGTAAGCATGGTTTGATCTGGCCACTACCCGGTCAAATAGCACGCAGACTAAGCCAGAGTGATTTTCGCTCTGGCTTTTTTGTGTTTACGGGTGGGGCTAGGTCTAAGTTATCGCTGGCGCGCTCTTAACCAAGCTTTACATCTGAACATTGCTTTCGCCCTTTGTTGGGCGAGTGCCTTTTTGAAGGATCAAAAAGGCACCAAAAAAACCCCTACCGGCTGTTTCGCCCGATGTGATTGTTGCAAAAACCATCCGTGGTGAGTCACTCCAGCCGCACCGTCCATGGCGCGGCGTTCGTCGAGCTGCGTTATGCCTTAAACGGTCACTCCTAACCCTCAATGCTCAGGTTTTTAAGGGTTTACCGACGAGACGTCCTGCCTCGACGGTAAATGCCACACGTCCGTGTGCCCCCCCCCTTCGGGGCCTAATCTTAAAAACCTTCCGCGGCTCGGCGATTCCAGACGGCGTTTCTCGCAACATCGCCTCTGGTTTTAGTTTTATCTGTAGGTGCGAATTCATTCGCACTAGCGGGGGCTGCTGGCAATGCGAATAAATTCGCACCTACATGTAACTCAGGTATCCTCACGCAACGCGATGTTGCGCAGCGACGAGCCCGAATAGCCATCCCATATGTGCCACCGAGCAGCGGAAGATTTTCGGATTAGGCCCGAAGGGTGACGGACAGGACGTCCGGCATTGTCATCCGAGGCAGGAAGCCTCGGATGACAACCCCGACAATCTGAGCAGCGCAGGGAACCGCTTGCGGTGGCTAAGTTGGGCGCGCTTTTTTTGGTTCCGTTTTTTTGCCGCGTAGCAAAAATATGAACTCGCCCAACAAGGGTGAAAGCCATGTTGCGATGTAAAACGCTGACGGCTGAGCGTCAGCGATAACAAAATTAGGACTGCCTAGGTCTACTCAATACGAACTAGTACTGAGAGCTACCGCTTCTTACTGGCGCCGCCAGCCCGCGGCGGCAGTCCCGTATGCTGCGTCAATATCGTCTTACCTTTACTAGCCGCAACCCGCTTATGTTTACTACCGGAAGGAGTAGAGTTCTTCCGTCGAGCCGAACGGTAGCCGTCTTGCTCCGGCTGTGTCCACGGTATCAAACATTTCGGTCCATCGCCGATTAAATCGGCACGGCCCATAGCTTGTAGTGATTCACGCAATATCGGCCAGCCATTCGAGTCGTGCCAGCGCAAAAAGGCTTTATGCAGTTTGCGTTGCTCCGGCGATTTCACAATCGCGACTTCGTCGCTCTTGTAGTTTACTTTCCGTAGTGGGTTTTTATCGGTGTAGTACATCGCCGTGGCGGTGGCCATGGGTGATGGGTAGAACGCTTGCACCTGATCGGCGCGGAAGCCGTTGCCTTTGAGCCAGAGTGCCAGGTTGAGCATATCTTCATCGCTGGTGCCGGGGTGGGCGGCGATGAAGTAGGGGATTAGGTACTGTTCCTTATTGGCTTCTTTGCTGTATTTCTCAAAGAGCGCTTTGAACTCGTCGTAGGCACCGATGCCTGGTTTCATCATTTTGCCGAGCGGGCCACCTTCGGTGTGCTCCGGGGCGATTTTCAGATAGCCACCAACGTGGTGCGTTACCAGGTCGCGGACGTATTCTTTGTCTTTAATGGCGAGGTCGTAGCGTAGGCCTGAGGCGACCAATACTTTCTTTACGCCGGGCAATTCACGGGCGTCTTTGTACAGCTCCCGTAGCGCGCTGTGGTCAGTATTCAGGTTGTCACAAATGCCAGGGTATACACAGCTGGGTTTGCGGCAGGCGCGTTCTATCTCTTCACTCTTGCAGGCGAGTCGGTACATATTAGCCGTGGGGCCGCCAAGGTCTGAAATTACGCCGGTAAAGCCGGGGACTTTATCGCGGATTTCCTTCACTTCATTGATGATGGATTCATGCGAGCGGTTTTGGATGATTCGGCCTTCGTGCTCGGTAATAGAGCAGAAGGTACAGCCGCCAAAACAACCGCGCATAATGTTTACCGAGAAACGAATCATCTCGTAAGCCGGAATGTTTGCGTCGCCATAACTGGGGTGCGGTACACGAGCGAAGGGCATACCAAAAGCATGGTCCATTTCTTCAGTGCTTAGCGGTATCGCCGGTGGGTTCAGCCACACATCGCGGCCATCGTGCTTCTGCACCAATGCGCGGGCGTTGCCTGGGTTGGTTTCCAAGTGCAGCACGCGGTTAGCGTGGGCATAGAGAACCTTGTCGTTACGGACTTTTTCAAACGACGGCAGGCGCAGTACGGTGGTATCACGGTCGCGCATCGGGTGCGGCATGAACTTCACAGCCACACCGGCGTTGGGGTCGAGCTGCTCAGTATTGCGGCGCTCTACCTCGCACTCGTCCATCTCCTGCGTATTCACGTAGGGGTTGACGATGCGATCAATGCGGCCTGGACGGTCAACGCGGGTTGAATCTATTTCCAGATAGCCTTTTGGGGTACTGCTGCGAATAAAGCCAGTACCGCGAACGTTGTCGATGCGGCTGATGTGCTCACCACGAGAAAGACGGTGGGCGACTTCTGCAATGGCTCGCTCAGCATTACCGTAAAGCAGAATGTCGGCAGGGCAGTCGAGCAACATTGAGCGGCGGACTTTGTCCTGCCAGTAATCATAGTGCGCGATGCGACGCAGGGAAGCTTCAATACCGCCGAGCACAATAGGCTTCTCAGGATAGGCTTCGCGGCATTTGGTGGTGTAAATCATGCTGCAGCGGTCGGGCCGTGCGCCGCTTTTGCCGCCGGGGGTGTAGGCATCATCGCTACGCGGCTTACGATCAGCCGTATAGCGGTTAATCATTGAGTCCATATTGCCGGCAGCAACGCCGAAAAATAAATTCGGTTCGCCCAGCGTGCGGAACGCGTCAACGTCGTTCCAATCCGGCTGAGCAATGATGCCAACCCGAAAGCCCTGGTTTTCCAGCAGCCGACCGATAATTGCCATACCGAAGCTAGGGTGGTCTACATAAGCATCGCCGGTAACGATAATGATGTCGCAGGAATCCCAGCCAAGTTCATCCATTTCGGCACGGCTCATCGGCAAAAATGGCGCGCTGCCAAAACATTCGGCCCAGTATTTCGGGTAGTCGAATAGTTTAGTTTTTGGCTGGTTCGGTGCAAGCACGGCGGTGGATTCGATGGCTGGTTGGGCGCGCATTCTATCAAAATTCAATAGCTTGCGTGGCTTTGCTGCATTGCCGCAAGAGTTACGGGCGAAAGCAGGTGAATTGTTACTGGCAGCAGGCTTTCAGGCCCGCTATGGTTTCCACCATGAATATCCCCAACGACTTCATCTCTACATTTTTAGAACGCCACCAATTGCCACAGTCATTCGCTGAACTGGCAACCCGCTGGTATTTGCCGCTGTGCGATTGGTTGCTGGAAACACGGCCCGCCGTGCTCGGTATTAATGGCAGCCAGGGGAGTGGTAAATCTACACTGGCTGATTTCATCGCTGAACGGTTTGCCACAGCGGGTAAGAACGTAGCTGTACTGTCGATTGACGATCTGTATTTAACCAAAGCTCAACGCACTAAATTAGCGCAGGACGTGCATCCGCTGCTGGCAACGCGTGGCGTGCCGGGGACACACGACGTAGAGCTAGGGGTGGAATTGGTGCAGAAATTGCAAACGCTAGGTCGTGGCGAGGGTTTAGAGTTGCCCGTTTTTGATAAGGCAGCGGATGACCGTTCGGCGGTCGGCAAACGCTGCACCGGGCCGGTGGATATGGTTATTTTGGAGGGGTGGTGTGTGGGCAGTGTCGCGCAGGCACCCAATGATTTACTGCAAAGCGTGAATGCGTTAGAAGCCACTGAAGACTCGAACGGAACCTGGCTGCGCTATGTGAATAACCAGTTGGTAGAGACTTACCCGGCATTGTTTCGGTTAATCGACGCGCTGGTGCTACTTAAAGTGCCAACGTTTGAACAGGTGTAC
>CAJQNE010000233.1 GCA_905479545.1 uncultured Gammaproteobacteria bacterium
CATTTCGAGCTGGCTGGCGCGACAAGCTGATTGGAGACCCAGCTTGTGCAAAGCATAGACGATAATGCCAGTGTTGTAAGCAGATGCCAGAGTGTCAAATACGCCGCGGCAAGAACACCAACCACAAACAATAAAAAAAACAACAAAATCAACACCCTACAAATATTATGAGCAGAAAAACCCATCCCAAGCGTGAAAGAAGTTCACATAAGCCAAAACAGACATTACAAAACTGCTTCCCGCGTGCGCAACTTACTACCCGGTAGAATCAAGCCAGTTCGTCTGTAATTTTTCACAGCTTATCGCGGCACAACCCGCAATCCGCGTGAAATCGGACGCCACACCAGCAAACCAAACAGAGCCTGCAGCTGTCTCGCTTACCCGACGAAAAGAAATCCGACAAGGCATAAAAAAACCCCTCTCCGGAGACCCGGAGAGGGGTTTTACACAGTTGGTGCGCCCGGAAGGATTCGAACCTCCGACCGCCTGGTTCGTAGCCAGGTACTCTATCCAGCTGAGCTACGGGCGCACTGTGGGGCGCGTATAATCCAGATGTCCTGCACCGCTGTCAAACGATATTTCACCTTCAACCGCAAAGACACTGTTTTTTACGCTGACTGCTGTTACACAGACCTTAAAACAACCCGATTTGAGCCACTTCGTTTTCAATAATTACCCAGCCAAAAACCACGCAATTACTTAATATGGCGGAGAGAGAGGGATTCGAACCCTCGATGGGCTTTTGACCCATACTCCCTTAGCAGGGGAGCGCCTTCAGCCGCTCGGCCACCTCTCCGTTTCGTTGTTACAACTGCCGAAAAAAATAACGACTGCAGCCCCGAAAGGCCGCGCAGTCTACCCTTGCTTAGCGGCTAGGTCAAAGCCATTTCATGGCTATTTTCAATATCCGGCAAATACAGCTAGTAAGAACTCGTTTAAGCCAGAAAACCCGACCTAAACATCGCAGTCAGGTGAACTTCTCTCCACCCTCTTGCTCAGTTTTAATTCGTTGATATATTTCTTCACGGTGCACCGCGACACTCTTTGGCGCGTTAACGCCAATCCGCACCTGATTGCCCTTCACACCGAGCACAGTAATCGACACCTCGTCGCCAACCATGACGGTCTCCCCCACTCTGCGGGTTAAAATAAGCATGCTTATTGCTCCATTCCATAGTCCATTAACTCCAAAAAAATCATGCTGTGACTTAATTTAGCGCATCACACCCTGTCACTAAGGCGCATGCTTATCGTTGCCGCGGTAATACCGCAGCTCGCCGATCTTTGTCGGCATTCCTACCCGTCCTGCAATAATCGCCACTCCCGACGATTCTTCGTCGCTAACACAGCCTGGGCTGCCCGCGACGAGTCAAACTCTTTAACAGGTGCTACCCACTAAGCTGCTTTATCCAGCTCAAATACGTCGTGCAAGGTACGCACGGCCAGCTCCATATACTTTTCCATAACGACAACGGAAATCTTAATTTCCGATGTCGAGATCATGCGAATATTGATACCTTCTTTGCCCAGAGCATCAAACATTGTGGCTGCCACACCGGCATGCGACCGCATACCGACACCCACTACAGACACCTTTACTATGGTGTCATCGCCGCTAACATCTTTTGCTCCTACCTGCTTCGCGGTCGTTTCAAGAATCGCCAAGGCCTTACTAAAATCGCCACGATGCACAGTAAAGGTGAAATCCGTACTGCCGTCACCGGCGACGTTCTGCACAATCATGTCGACTTCAACATTAGCGGCCGCAATCGGGCCAATAATGGCGTGAGCAATTCCGGGTTGGTCGGGCACGCCTTTAATGGTTAGCTGCGCTTCATCGCGACTAAATGCTATGCCTGAGATAAGCGCATCTTCCATGTCGTTATCCTCGTAAGTAATTAGTGTGCCGGGGCCATCTTCAAACGACGACTTTACCCGCAGGGCTACGTTATATTTACCGGCAAACTCGACCGCGCGAATTTGCAGCACCTTGGAGCCGAGACTCGCCAGCTCCAACATTTCTTCAAAAGTGATCCGTTCCAACCGACGGGCTTTGCTGACGACCCGTGGGTCGGTGGTATACACGCCATCGACGTCGGTAAAAATCTGACATTCATCGGCTTTTAAAGCGGCAGCAAGTGCGACACCGGTAGTGTCCGAACCACCACGACCCAAAGTAGTGATGTTGCCATCACAATCCACACCCTGAAAACCTGCCACCACGACAATTCGACCGTCGGCTAAATCCGCCCGAATCCGGTGATCGTCGATAGTTTTGATGCGCGCCTTGCCGTGTGCATCATCCGTTTCAATCCGCACTTGGCCACCGGTATAGCTGCGCGCGCTCTGGCCACGCTGCTCAAGTGCCATACACAGCAGTGCAATGGTCACCTGCTCACCCGTCGAAAGCAGTACATCTAACTCACGAACGCTCGGTTGCTTAGAAATGTCGTTCGCTAACGCAAGCAGTCGATTAGTTTCGCCGCTCATGGCGGAAACCACCACCACAATATCGTGGCCTTGCTGTTTATAGCCGATTAACTTATCGGCAACGACAGAAATCCGCTCGACTGAACCAACCGACGTCCCGCCATATTTTTGCACGTAGAGTGCCATGTCGTCCCTAACCTTCGTCCATAGTTAAAATGCGCTCATCCAGTTCGCATTGGCCTGCTCGTTTCACAAACGAATAAAGCAGTGTTTGAGGATAGTTTGCCCAAACA
>CAJQNE010000234.1 GCA_905479545.1 uncultured Gammaproteobacteria bacterium
CGTGCGGGTAGTCGGGCGAGTTATCGTGCGCTATTCGCTGGAGAGCCGAATAACGTTGCCGCTTTGCGTAACCAACTGGAGCCGTCTTTGGAAGTTGGCGAAATGCTGGAATCACCCGCCGAAGCCCAGCCTGCACTAAAGCGGTCGCTGGATCGTGCCGATGTGTTTTTAGATTTGGCGGCGTTGGTTGCAGTAATTTTGGCGGGCATCGCCACGGCAATGGCCGCAGGGTTGCACGCTCGGCGGCGTATGAGTGAAGTGGCGTTAATGAAGAGCCTTGGCGCACCGCAAGGGCTGCTAACCCGGCTACTAGCTTGGCAGCTAGCGCTTATCGCGTTGCTCGGTACGGCATTGGGTTTGCTGGGCGGTGTTATCGCCCAAGAAGCTATCAGCAACGCCATTGCAGCACTATTGGATCAGCAATTGCCAGCGGCAAACCCATTGGCGGTGCTACCCGCCATTGTTACCGGCGTAGTGCTGCTATTCGGTTTTGCCTGGCCACGATTGGCGCAAGCGCGTCGTGCGCCGCCGGCAGCGGTGTTTCAGCAAGCAATTGAAGTGCCTGAAAGCCGGATGGCCACTGTGGTCGCGGTGCTTGCCGTTGCCGGTTTGGTGCTGTGGCAAGCTCGCAGCCTGAAGTTGGCCATCATCGTGTTGCTAGGCGCAGGTATTGCGGCGTTAGTGCTGTGGCTGGCGGCGCGTGGCTTGCTAGCGGTTCTTGCACTTATAAGCGGACGCCGTTCTGGCCAGTTAACGGGCCCGTCGCTGGGCCTCAAATCGTTACTTCGTCGGCCGGTAGAAAACTCGTTACTTATCACCGCTTTTGGCACCGGTCTTACAGCGTTGTTTCTTTTAATTGTGGTTCGCACCGACTTGCTACAACGCTGGCAGCAACAAACGCCTGCTGATGCGCCGAATCGTTTCTTAGTGAATATCGGCCCCGAACAAACTGATGCCGTGCAGCAGTGGCTGAGCCGTAATGGTGTTGCGGTTGATACGCTGTACCCGATGGTTCGCGCCCGACTGATTAGTATTAACGAAGAGTCGGTACTGGCGGATGATTTTGATGATGACCGTGCCGGTGAACTGCTGCGTCGTGAGCTGAATTTAAGCTGGGAGACGGCAGAGCAAAACGACGACGAGTTACTCAGCGGTCGCCTCTGGACTGAGGCCGAGCGGGCAGCATCATTGGTCTCGATAGAAGAATCGGTCGCCAGACGTTTGAACTTGAAGCTTGGCGATACCTTGGGTTTTGATGTGGCTGGCGAAAGCTTTCGCGCTACCGTGCAAAGCGTGCGGAAGGTCGACTGGGGCAGTATGCAGGCGAACTTCTATTTGCTGTTCCCGCCCGATTTCCTAAAACCGTATCCGGCAACCTATATCACCAGTCTCTATCTTCCGGCGGCGCAACAAGGCGAATTGTCGGGGCTGGTGAAACAGTTTCCGAACGTTAGCGTGCTCGATCTCGACGCCATATTGGGTCAGCTCCGGCGCATTGTGGAGCGGGTGAGCCTGGCGGTAGAAGTGGTGTTTATTTTTACCTTGCTGGCGGGCGTATTAGTGCTGCTCGCAGCGGTGCAAGCCAGCCGGGCAGAGCGGCGGCGTGAAGCGGCAGTGCTGCGGGTATTGGGTGGTACGGCTAAATTATTACGCCGCGCTGCAATTACCGAGTTCGTATTGGTCGGCGCCTGCTCAGCCTTGCTGGCGGCGGTGGCCGCGCAAACGACCGCGACGTTAATCGCCAGCCGCGTACTGGAGTTACCGCTTAGTATCAACCTGCCTTTATGGCTGCTAGCGATAATGGTTGCGACGCTGGGCATTACGCTCGTTGGTGTGCTCAGCCTGCGTGACGTATTGCGACAACCGCCCGGTGCAACCCTTAAATAACAGGAAACCTGATAATGCGCGGAATGGCGAGCACCGAAGTGCCAACAAGAAATGACTGGTCTGCATTGCCACGTTTGTGGCCATATCTGTGGCAGTTTAAAACAAGGGTAATTGTTGCGATGAGCTGCCTGGTGGCGGCTAAATTGGCGACGGTCGCATTGCCGATCATCCTTAAATACATCGTCGACGGGCTAACCGCCGAGCCGGGAAAAATTCTACTGCTGCCGCTCGCATTGTTGCTCGGCTACGGTGCGCTCCGGCTGGTCAGCACCTTGTTAGGTGAGCTTCGCGATGTGGTGTTCGCCAAAGTAACGATAAGCAGTATGCGACAGATTGCCCTAAAGGTTTTTCGGCACCTGCACGGACTGGATTTAGCCTGGCATCTGGAACGCCGCACTGGCGGCCTGTCGCGGGATATCGAGCGTGGCCTGAACGGTATCAGCTTCCTGCAGCGCTTCATGCTATTCAACATCATTCCCACCTTCCTCGAAATCGCTTTAGTGGCGGTCATTTTGTCGGTTGGCTATTCCATCTGGTACGCCGTTATAACGGTTACGGCGGTAGTTATTTATGTGACCTTCTCTGTGATGGCGACCGAGTGGCGAACCGAATACGTGCGCGCCGCGAATACTCTGGATTCGAAAGCGAACACCCGTGCGGTTGACGCGCTGCTTAACTATGAGACCGTGAAGTATTTCAACAACGAAGAATGGGAAGCGGAGCGCTATGACGGTTCCCTGAATTCCTGGCAAATAGCGGCGCTGAAAAGCAATATGTCGCTCGGTTGGCTGAATACCGGTCAGGCATTCATTATC
>CAJQNE010000235.1 GCA_905479545.1 uncultured Gammaproteobacteria bacterium
TTTCTTTGCTGGCAAGCGAAGCATCAGGTTTAACGAACATTTTAAGCCGGCCCGATTTAAGCGCCTGAACCTCAGCCTTACCGCTGCGCTCGATAACCTCAAGCCGATAGCGTTTGCCGAAAGCGTAGTGGCATTCGCCAGAAATGTATTGCCGGGTTGATTGTCGCGGCTGAGCAGCGAAGTCACGTTGCTGCTGCTTAATCCAGCTTAGCTTCGCTACCACCGCCAATCGCACGTTGTCATCTGTCACATGCACCGGCACAGCCACGCGTACGCGGCCGTCTGGCGGGTACACGGCCAGGTGCAGGTTCTTTATAGGCTTGCGTACCACTTGCACGTCAATGCCGCCTACGGCCATCGTGGAGCCGCCTGATGCGTTAGAAGTGCTGGTCACTAATCGTATTCCGGCTGGTTTTTAATCAATTCCATAACCGCATCGACGTTAACGTTGTAAGCACCGGCCTGTTCTTCAACGGCGTACTTAACGTTGCGGGTTTTAATCGGGTTCGATTTCCAGCCGTCTTTACGGGTGCTATGCACGGCGGTATCAATTTTGGTGACCAATATTTCGTCTTCGCCAAAGTTGTCGTAAAGTGATTGCTTGCCACGGCTGTCGATGGAAGAAGGGTATTTAGTGGTGGTTTGAGGCTTACTTACATTGCTCGCCAGCGCCTTCACCTGCTCCAAATATTCCTGGTAGCTAATTGCCTCTTCGCGACGAAGGGCGATAAGTGCTTCCAGTAACTCGGACATTTTCTCGTAGTAACGAGGGTTAATCGGCTGTTCGTCGATGATGACCTTACGAATATTATTCTCGATGGTTTCGGCCATCGCTTCAGGCACTTTTTTATCGGCCGACTTCGCCGGGTTCTGCCTGGCCTTTTCAACAATCAGTTCAATCAAGCCAAGCTTCTCAAAATCGACCAGCACTTCGCTGTCATCTGCCCGGATGTACTGGTCAATCAGGCGACGCATAGCAGGCTCATACTGCTTCATGTCGACTTCGTCTTTAGACGCCAGCTTAATTTCTCGCCGCATATGGCTGAAGTGTTCCACCTCGGCTTTTATTACTTGGGCTTGTTTGCTGCTGTAGCCCGCCGCCTGCATTTCATTGGCTAAATTGGCATAGGCACGTACCAATGCAGCGACGTTTTTGTACAGCGCGACCCGCTTGCCCTCGTTAACCAATAAATCTTCGCTATTGGCCACGTCGCCACAAAAGTAGCGAATGTAGTTAATCAGTTCTTTTGGCTGCAGCACTGGCTCGCAAAGTGCCTTGGTTGTTTCCCTGGCTTCCTCTAACGTCTCGCGGCTTTTATCCAGTCGGTTAGTGAGCAAGCCGGCAACGTCGTCGTCATCGTAGTTGTCGAACGCACCGCTGGTGTAATCACCTATGGAGGTTTCGAGGCTGTGGAACAGGTCTTTGTAATCGACTACATAGCCGTATTCTTTGTCTTCACCGTCTAAGCGGTTCACCCGACAAATGGCCTGAAACAGACCGTGATCCTGCATTTTTTTATCAATGTACAAATAGGTAGCTGAGGGTGCATCGAATCCTGTGAGTAGTTTGTCCACCACAATCAACAGCCGCATTTGACCGGGTTCGTCTTTAAACTGCTTTTTAACCCGTAGCTCAAACTCTTCGGCTTTTTTAATCGCCTCGGCTTTAGGTACCTCAAAGTAGTCGGCCAGCATCTGCTGGTATATTTCGTACTGGTGCAGCTTTTCGGTTAAACCTTCGCCGCTTTCCTCACCTTTTAAATCCGCCGCCGAAGGTAGGTAGCTGGTAACAATGGCACAGCGGCCTTTGAGCGAGGATTTACTGAACAGCTCATATACTTTGCACGCTTGGTAGATGCTGGCGCATACCAGCATGGCATTGCCCCGCTTGCTCATTAAGCGAGGCTTGGTCTCCATATCAATCAGAATGTCGTTAACAATCTGGTCAAGCCGCGACTGGCTGGAAAGCACCTTCTGCAACGTACCCCATTTTTGCTTGAGCTGAACCTTGGCCATATTCGAGAGGCCACGGGTCTTCATCTCAAACCAATCATCAATCTTTTTCTGCGAGGTAATGTGCTGGTCTATATCACGGGCTTCATACTGTAAATCCAGCACGACGTTATCGTCTACGGCTTCATCAAACTTGTAGGTATGAATGAAGGAGCCGAACACCTCAATACTTTTTTGCTTGTCCTGCTTGAGCAGCGGCGTGCCGGTAAAGCCAATAAACGTCGCCTCGGGTAGAATCGCTTTCATGGCGGTGTGGAGCTTGCCGGACTGGGTGCGGTGGCACTCATCGACAAAGACGAAGATGTTGCCTTTGGCGACAAAATCACTCGGTAGGCTGCGTCTCAGCGCTTCCAGATAATCATCGGTGGCTTTGTCGCCCTCGTCGGTATCGTCTTCACCCTGGCGGCCAAATTTATGCACTAACGAGCACAGCAGCCATTTGTCTGATTTATTGAGCTCAGTGACTAAATCGGCGCTGTTTTTGCTGCGATAAATTGTTTCCTCAACACCGAGAAAAACGCCCTCAATTTGCTCGTCCAGTTCGGTGCGGTCGGTAATCACCAGCACGCGAGCGTTATCTACATTCTCACGAATCCACTTGGCGAGCCACACCATAGTGAGGCTTTTACCGGAGCCTTGGGTATGCCAAATAATGCCGCCTTGGTCTGCTTTAGTGGCACCGTGCTGAATACGCTGCTGAGCCGCGTGCACGCCGAAATATTGGTTTTTACGGCAGGTTTTTTTCACCCCGGCATCGAACACAATAAAGTTGTGAATTATGTCTAGCAGGCGCTCTTTATTGCAGAGGTTGAGAACGTCAAAATCGAGCAGGCCCAGCTGCGGCACGCTGTTACCGCTAGCGGCATTGGTAGCATTTACATCGTGAACGGAGATATGCCGTTTACTGCGGTCATCATGCTCAGCATTGTAGTTCGGGTTTTCTTCTCGCCAGGTGTAGTAGTGGTTCTCGGGCGTTTGGATTCCGCCGTATCGTAGCCCTTCGCTATCGCTGCCTGCCATCACCAATTGCATGGTGCTGAAGAAATCACGGATAAAGGTTTTTTTCTGGTTATCTAAGTTTTGGTGAATGCCTTCACTCACCGAAACGGAAGAACGTTTTAGCTCTATCACTCCAAGCGCAATGCCATTCACATACAAAGCAATGTCGGGGCGTTTGGTATTTTCGCCCTTTATGGTCACTTCTTCGGCAATTGCAAAATCATTATTGAGTGGGTTTTGCCAGTCAATCAGCCAAACGGTTTTAGTATTTTCGCCTTGGCCGGTTCGCACTTTTACGCCGTAGCGAAGTAGGCCATAAATTTCTTGGTTGGCTTGGTAGAGTTTTTTGCCATCGCCCATGCTGGCCGCTTGTTTTACTCGGCGCAGCGCGCTGGCAATCATCGTCTCATCCACGCCTTGCTTTAATAGCCACTGGCGACAGTAGCTTTCTTCAATATTGGAGTTACCGTCGCGGTCTTGCCAATTACCGTTATAGGCATAACCCAACTGCTGCTGGAAGAGCTGCACCAAACGGTTTTGGGTGGCGCGTTCAGTTTGGCCGATAGCAGACATCATTGGATTCCCTGAACTAAACTTTAAATAGCTTGAAACTTACCTGATACCGATAGAAATCGATATTACTGGTGACCTGAAGCGCTCGCTTTATACGAAGGTCGTCTTCCAACGCAACGATAACTCCACGAACGGCTTGGCCTGTCTCACAGAGGTCAGCCTTCACATATCCCATATACCGTTGCACCTGCCCAACGACAGCGTCGCTGGCACGGCCTTTTTTCAGCTCAACTACCAGAAGCTCTTTTTTGTCTTTGCTAATGGCCAGTATGTCAATCGGCCCGGTGTCGCTTGGATATTGCTGGCCGATAACCTCACCATCCTCGGTGTAAATATCGTAGTCGTTACCCATCTCGGTAGAAGCCCAGTTGCTCACCAGAAAGTCTTCCAAGTGTTTTTCCAACGCGAACACAGTGGGATCTTCAATAGTTTCGTCGGTGGCGAAGAGTTTCTGCGGCGAAATACCTTCAAGCAAGCCATCGATTTCTTCATGGTGTTTAGAAATATTACTAACCGTGCCGATGGAGCCCGCCGAGTTCTTTAATCCCAAACTCATTTCCTCACGAGCGAGGGTATGCGGGTACCACTGCACGCCACGCCGGTGCGGTAGCATGCCGCCGGGAACGTACTGATACTCTGTGTTTACTTCCCCCACATAGCAAGCACCGTCGCCCGTAGGACACAGCACAATATCGCCCACGGCAATACCCTTGCAGATGGTGTAAAGCATTCCGGTCGCTAAGCCTGCTGACACCTTGGATTTATCGGGATTTTGCTGCCGATAAATCGGGCGGTTTGTTTCTCTGAACTTCTCCACTGAGCTTTCAAGACTGTCCGCAAGGTCGAAGTTCAGGCCCCAGTCGCCGCCAATAAAGCTCTGTTCATGGCATGGCTCGGCATGCACATTCTTCCGGCCGAGGATGATTCGGTAATAACTTCGTGGCGTGGTCATAGTAGGCGGGTTCTTCCGGTGAGTAGCTCTTGCATCACGCCTTGCTTGAGTTGTTGTGATTTTTTCAATCGCTGAGTTAGCCCGTCAATATCCTTATTCATGTCCATTAGTATCTCACCGATGGCTTTTTGCTCTGACCTGTCTTTAGGCGCGACAAATTCACAACCCGCTATATCTCCATTCAGGATATGCGTCTGCGTTACACCATCATCTAAACGCAAAAAGTAATCGTGCCGATTGATGGCATAGTAGAGAAAACTCGGGTCGATTCGTTTTGAGCGATAGATACATACCCGCTGATTTACGGCATAAATGCGGTCTTCACTTACCAAGTAGCATTTGGCTAATGCCTTCCCGTTTGGTAGGTCGCTCAGCACCATAAGTACATCACCTATTTTCGCTGGACAGTCATTCTGGCTACAAAACTTTCTAACGCGTCCTTCAGTGGAAACAAATTTGGAGTTAACAACAACAAACTGGCCAGCATTGACGACATAGGGTTCATGCGCTTTGCCGTGAATCAGGTTGGCTACGTCAAGTAAGTTGACGACCTCCCAATCCTTCGGAATTTCACCCAATTCGGTTTGTTGGTAGCCGCTGTGGGTTTTATCAAACGGCGGTAGGCGTTTTTTGCCGGTGAGCAATTGCTGCATGGCCGCGGTTTTAATGGCGCGCTTTTTGGCGATTAGCTTTTCCAGCGAGGTGATTAGGGCATCAACATCTGAGAGCGCGTTGGCTATGGCGGTTTTTTCGTTTTCCCTCGGGGGCAACGCGGCTTTGAAGGCTGCCATGTCCTTATTGGTAATCTGGTTAATTGTAGCGCCCATAATTTCGCTTATTTGGCGCTGAATCGAATCAGACTGGAACTGATAAAAGAGAAATCGGTTAGACGGAGAACGATAAATCGACATGAAAGCGCCAAATGCAGACCCTTCGGTTTTCTTATCTATCAACGCACACTTACCAATTAAATGCCGACTCCCATTTCGCACACATAATAAAATGTCACCCTCTTTCACAATGACTCTTTCTGGCAATTCCATTTCAACGAACACATTGTTTTCAAATGCCAACTTGTTGTTTTGCACATTTGACGAACGTAGAACCAAAGAGCCATGTTCGGCTACGTCCTTGGGGCTATAAGTCAATCCGATTATGGTCTGCCCGATCTTCCCCAGTTCAATAACATGCCAATCGGCAGGTAATATTCCAATTTCAGTTTGCTTATACCTGCCCGCTGGACGACGCAATAGATCGCTCACCACGCCAACCCCATCTTCCGCAAATGCCCATCCACCTTGGCACTAAGTAACTCAACGCTCTCCGCCATAGCAGGCAAAGGCTCCGCATACCGCTCTTCCAGCGTTTTCACTCGATTAGCCAATTGCTGGGTCACCCGCTCAATCTCGGCAACAATATTGGCCTGCAAGGTCGCTAACCATTTGTCTGCAACGATGAGGGTTTTATTGTCTGCCTCGTTGAGTTTGGGGTATTGAGCAAAGACTTGTTTGTCCAATGCTTCCTGTGCCGTTTTTACGGCTTTTTTGGCATTGGCTTCGGTTTCTAATAGCTTTTTAATGTGTTTGAGGGCGGTAATTTCTTCTGGGTCTGCAGTGGTTTTTTGCGCCACTTTCAACCGTGCCGCCACACTGGCTTTGCTGATTTTACCGCTGTCGGTAAGCGCTTCTTCCAATAAGCCGCCTTCAATGGCCTGTTCTTCCACATAGGCTTCTTGGGCTTGGGTGTGGCCATCTGCCTCGGTTTGCAGTTGCTCCAGTGCAGCCTGCTCTTTGGCGAAATAGCGCTGCACAATCAATGCGGGTGGTATTAGCTCGGCTTTGTATTTGACCTTATTAATAATTAGATCGGGCGTTTCTTTGAGCTTTTCGCCTTTGGCAACGGTGAGCGTGCGCAGGGCATTGGCGGCGGCCCATCCGTCTTGGGTAATCACGTAAACATCGTCCTGCATTACTTCTGACCAGTAATCCATAATGATCTGGTACATGTCGTATCGGCTTAATAGCGCGGCGTTGCTATAGGCCTGTAGCAGTTGCTCGGAAATGCGATGGATAACGTCTTTGGGTAAGTCTTGCGGGTTTAGGGCGCTTAAATCAGCCTTGGCTTTCCATTGATGGAATATCTCAATGCTCTGCGCTGCAAACTGTTTGAACTCAGCGTGTTGCAGAATGGTGTTTTTGACGTCAGCGGCGGCTACCAAGGCTTTGCTGTAATCACTGCTTCTATCAGCGCGGCCTTCTGCGGGGTCATCCGCAAACAGTGTGGCCCGTAGCGTTGGGAATACCTGCCAATAGTGGTCTAGCGCGGCAATATCGGCATTGGGGATGCCGCCACTGAGGTGGGCGCTGAGGTCGTGCAGATCTTCTTTGGCGGAGCTGTCGATATACCGGGGAATATTGAGGTTGTAGTCGTTACCGGCTATTTCGGCAAAGCTCACCCGGCGGCTATAGCCCTGTTTTTCAATCTGGCTGTTGAACACATCAACAATTTTATGCAGGTCTTGCTCGCGCAGGCGGTTTTTCGGGCCGTCTTTAGTGAAGCCTTTGCTGGCGTCGATCATAAAGATGCCGCCTTGCTTTTTGTCTTCCTCGCCAGCTTCAAGCCGGGCTTTAGCTCCGAGCTTATCGATAACAATAATGCAGGCCGGTATACCGGTACCGTAAAACAAGTTGGCGGGCAGGCCGATAATGCCTTTGATATAGCCCTGCTGAATTAGCTGGCGACGTATGCCTGCCTCAGCGTTGCCACGGAACAGCACCCCGTGCGGCAGAATCACTGCGCCTTTGCCAGTGCTCTTTAGCGATTTAAGAATATGCAGCAGAAAGGCGTAGTCGCCGTTTTTCTCTGGTGGTATGCCGTATTCAAAGCGTTTGTATTGGTCGTCTGTCGGCAGAAAACCAGTGTGCCAGGCTTTATACGAAAACGGCGGGTTTGCAACAGCAAAGTCGAAGGTTTTAAGCCCGTCGCTTTGCTTAAACTCGGGTGAAGCCAGCGTGCTGTAGCCACCGGGGGCAATTTCGGCATCGGCGTTGTTGTGCAGAATCATGTTCATGCGGCATAGCGCGGTGGTGGCTACGTCTTTTTCCTGACCGTAAATACTTAGGCCGCTGGGTGCTTCATCAGCGGCTTTAAGCAGCAGCGAACCGGAGCCACAAGTGGGGTCGTACACCGTTTGGTGCTGGCTGGTTTCTGCGTTAATACCCACCACTTTGGCCAGAATGCGCGACACCTCTGCCGGCGTGTAAAACTGACCTTTGCTCTTACCAGATTCGGTGGCGAAGTTGCGCATGAGGTATTCATAGGCATCGCCCAGCAAATCATCGCCCTGGGCACTGTTATCGCCAAAATCCAGCCCTTCAAAAATGCCGATTAGCTTGGTGAGCCTATCGACCATTTCTTTGCCTTTGCCAAGGCGGTCTTCGTCGTTAAAGTCGTTATCTTTATTGGCCAGCCAGGCAAGGCCGTTTTCTGTGGCAATACCATCAAGCACAATATTGAGCTTTTCGCCGACTTCCTTATCGCCCTTGAGCTTGGAAATATCTTCGAAGCGGCAGCCCTCGGGCACCACAATCATGGCGCGTGGGTCGTTCAGGTGTTTGTCAGAGACATATTTCAGGAACAGGAAGGTGAGTACGTAATCTTTGTACTGCGAGGCATCCATGCCGCCACGTAGCTCGTCGCAGCTTTTCCAAAGGGACGAGTAAAGTTCGGTTTTCTTAATGGCCATATTGCCAAGGGTTCCTGAAATTAGTTTTAGACGAATTTTTTGGCGGTTTGAACAAAGCGAATGTTGGCCCAATGTCATGTGGTTACTGAGCAGCTGCTGCTTCAAGATTGGCTCGATGTGGCAGAGCTGCCGAAAATTAACGGTTGCCTGCCACAATACCCCGTTTGAGCTCCAATTTGTTTAGAAGCCAGTACTCGGCGTGAGGCATATATTGATTGCTAAGAAAGGCTTCGCGAAATACTGTTAGTTAGGTAAATAGACGCGCGATAGCATTGCTTCATTGGCTACTTGTAACAGTGGCGTAATCACTGCGATTGAACCGTTTTTTCAGCCCGAAGCTGAGCTGTAAAAGTAGCGGCCTAGACGATTTAAGACTTGATGGGCAGTTCTTCCGGAATTAACTGCCGAGGGGAGCAACCCAACGCCTCTGCCAGTTGATAAATTTTCAGCAGCGTAATGTTCTTCTCACCCCGCTCGATATGACCAAGATAACTCCGGTCTAACCCTGCACGCGCCGCCATCTCCTCCTGAGAAACTTCTTGCTGCTTTCTTAGCGCTCGAATGTGCTGACCGAAAGCGACCAATATCGGGTTTTTCATTTAGCTCTGCCCAAAGGGTAGAACTATCAATATATGATGCCTATTATTCCACGGACTATATGACCCATTTTAAGGCATGCCGCTATCACTCAGACCACGCAAAGGCTTTTTGAAGAAAAGCTATGTGAAATCCCTGGAGTTATATGCACGAAAGCGACTGGTACATGCTGGCTTGTCCAGTATGGGGCCGAAGAATGGCTGGTATGGCCAAACAGCGGGCGCTGGGCGCATTCTCAGGATGGCCAGCAGGTGAGCGACCTCTACTTTGGAGGTATTCGCTACTTTATCGAGCGTTATTTGGAAAGAGCAGTCAGTTTCCCCGCTAATCACTGCAAGGCATGGACGGAAGCGGAAACAGATTGTATCTACGAAATGTACGAGTTGAACATGTCCACCACTCAAGTGGCTCACGAGCTTGAGCGTTATCCACCGACGATGGCCAAGCGTATTAGCCTGCTGTTCGATGTTGATCTATATGCGCTTGAGCACGAACCGAGCCTGCTGCTGGAAATAGGTTTGAAGGACTTGCTTGCAGACATTCCGCACTCAGAGAATTAAGTGAGTTCAGTCTAATTATTTGACAGCTTTCTGAAGCTATTTAGTCAGTTACAGCGACCCGGCTTTGTCGAGCTCTAACTCGACAGCTTCGTCGATCTCGCCTTCCAGGTTGAAATTGCCCTTAGCCCGCTCTTTT
Source organism: uncultured Gammaproteobacteria bacterium (assembly GCA_905479545.1). Classification (GTDB taxonomy): domain Bacteria; phylum Pseudomonadota; class Gammaproteobacteria; order CAJQNE01; family CAJQNE01; genus CAJQNE01. Next base: position 9,576 of record CAJQNE010000235.1, read on the forward strand.
CAGTTTATATCTGGGTCTTTTACAGTCCGCACTTCAATATTCACGCATGCTGGGTGAATGTTCGCAGATACTTCAAGAAAAACACTGGCTGAGCGCGTTTATTTTCCCCACTGAAAAATCATAGAAAATTGCGCAAATTGCTCGAATTTCGTTCATATCCACTTGCTTCGATGCGCCAACAAGTTTTTTTTATAAAAATAAAATCCTGTCAAAACCATTGGTTTTGTAACGAATTCAATGGTTTAGGCATTATTATCATTGGAAATTTCGGTGATTTAGTCAGAATTGGCAGAATTGTTTAGAAAAAACGACCTCCCTACATAATTTAACTATTTTAAAAATGCCGTGGGCATTGCCCTCCGATATATCGGAGTTGCACCGAGAGTAAGAAAATAGTGAACTACCGTGATATTCACTTGAAAAGCTTAAGCCGGACAGAACAAGCCTATGCAAGCCAACGACAGACAAAATGCGGCCCAACTTCGTGCATCGGCCCATGCAACGTTGCTCGCCAGCCTAAGAGAACACCACGGCGAGTTGCTTACCGGCGAAGCGCTCTATTCGACACTTGGATTCACATCAGCTGACGCATTTCACAAAGCCCGGAAACGAGGCCAGGTTCATGTGGGAATTTTCTCGATGCCCAACCGTCGCGGCAATTTTGCGATAACGCGGGAGGTGGTCGACTGGATCTGCAGGCTTCGATTTGAGAATAGTTCTGTTCCCGAAGAGGAGCTGCCTATCGAATAGCCATTACAGCGGAATAACTCCAGGCAAACAAAAGGCCCGAATCATTTGGAGATGACGCGAGCCTAGAGGTGTAGAAGTCGTTGTGTACCGACAGCTACATTCTCTGATTTGCCTACTTTTTTGTCAAGTACCGCTGGCCTTTCTATGGCCAGCGGCAGATTACTGCGCGCCGATTTTGTGGCGAGACGTGGTTTCGGAGAAGCAAAAATGAATACTGAGCTTAAAAATGAAATAGCAGAAACTGCGGCGGCGACGCCGGCCCGCCCTCTGCGGCTATCGCCGGCGCTTCATCTCCAGTTCGTGGAACCAGAGGTCGTCGTTCGGCACGTCGAGCTTCACTTCGTCGATCGCCCCGGTGGAGTCGAGGACGAACGTTGCGGTTCCCTGGGCGAACCAGGCCAGGGTCGTGCGCCAGCGAATGATGAAGGTGTCGTAGTGGAGGTGCTCGAGGTCCGCGACGAGATCCGGGTTGGGGACGACCCGAAGCACGAGGCCGCCGTCTTCGAGGGTCACCACGGCGTCGCCGTACATCGGACCGCCGTAGCGACCCGCGTAGGCTCCGAGGTCGAGCGAGGGGTTGGTGCCCGGAACACGCTGATCCTCGGCCGCGGTCTGCCGTGCCTCGAATCCCTCCCGGGACGCCAACCACCCCGGGA
>CAJQNE010000236.1 GCA_905479545.1 uncultured Gammaproteobacteria bacterium
GATAATCGCTTGCCCCAACGGCTTTAACCAAACCACTGCTGGTTTCGTCTTTCATGATCCACTCTGTTTCGCCACTTTCTACGTGCTGAAGTACTTCCTGAACATAGCCGACGTTAAAGCCAATACTAAAAGCCTCTCCGCCGTAGTCGATATCCATTTCTTCCCGGGCTTGTTCGCGCTCTGGGTTTTGCGCTTCAACGATTAAGCGATTCGGTTCAAATTCAAAGCGAACCCCGCGATATTTTTCATTCGCCAGAATCGCCGCTCGTTGCAGGGTTGCACGTAATAAATCTGTATCCATCAAAATGGTGCGGTCATTATTTTTGGGAATAACCCGATCATAATCAGGGAACCGACCATCGATAAGCTTACTGATCAAGGTAGTTTTAGAAGTTTGGGCGACAATATAATTGCTATTGACCTTGATGGTCACTTCACCTTCATCAGCGTGAACGAGCTTGCCAATTTCCAGAACGCCTTTACGCGGCACGATAACCCGCGCGCCATTACCAGAATCAATCGTTAAATCAGTACGGGCAAATGCTAGCCGGTGACCATCCGTAGCAACGGTTCGTAATGCACCGGTCGAATCAATTTCAAACAACATACCGTTCAAATAATATCGCACGTCCTGCTGAGCCATCGAAAACTGACAACGGCCAATTGATCGGGCCAAATTTGCTGCTGGTAACCGAGCGACCAGCTCTGCATCATTGGCTACAATGCGTGGGTATTCTGCTGCTGCGAGCGTTACTAGCTCAAAACGACTTTTTCCCGCAGTGACAATAAAACGTTCGCCATGCAACTCAAGATTAACGTCAATATCGTTTGGCAAACTACGCAGAATGTCATGCAGCTTGCGACCAGGTACGGTAATACTGCCTGATTCCCGAACGGGCAAGGTGATGGAAGCTTCAATTTCAACCTCCATGTCAGTCGCAACAACAGTGACAGTATCAACATCGGCATTAATAAGAATATGGCCAAGGATTGGCATAGTTTGGCGTTTTTCTACTACTCCCACAACGGACTGGACCAGATTAAGCATCTGTTCTTTAGTGGAGGTTAAGCGCATTGAATTTCCCCGTTCTGTTGCGGTGCCGTTGTATTATGTCGCTGAACGACGTTGAATATTTAGACTGGAAGTGGCTCGATAAAAGCGGTTTGTAATTACAATTCCGGAAACTAAAAAATAGCAAACTTCTATGCTGAACAATACGCTATAAATCAGTTGGTAAGAATACGTTTTAAGCTTTCGAATTCATCCCGGAAGGGAGCTTCTTCATCATACCTGCCGAGAACCTTGCGAACAGCGTGCAAAACGGTGGTGTGATCGCGGCCACCGAACGCTCTACCTATCTCAGGCAAGCTTAAATTAGTTAGCTCTTTTGACAAAGCCATTGCCACTTGTCGGGGCCAGGCTATCGAACGAGTCCGTTTTGGCGACATCAAGTCGGACTGACGAATTTTATAAAATTCAGCCACAGTGCGCTGAATGTTTTCACAAGTCACCAATTTAGCCTGAGATGCCAACAAGTCGCGCAAAGCTTCTGTAGCAAAATCTACCGTTATCGCTCTACCGGTGAAGTTCGCTTGTGCAAGCACCTTCTTTAATGCGCCTTCCAATTCACGAACGTTACTACGCACTTTAGTCGCTATAAATAAAGCAACATCATCATCCAGATTAATCGACGATTCTTCAGCTTTACTTTTTAGAATAGCTGCCCGGGTTTCCAACTCCGGTGGATCCACAGATACTGTCAGACCCCAACCAAAGCGGGATTTTAACCGTTCTTCAAGGTTCTCCATATCTCTCGGGTAGCGATCACAAGTCATAATAACTTGCTGTCGACGTTCGAGTAACGCATTAAAAGTATGGAAGAATTCTTCCTGAGAGCGTTCTTTTTTGCCCAAGAACTGAATGTCATCCATCAGCAATGCATCGGCTGAACGGTAATAGCGCTTAAATTGGTCAATAGTGGAATGCTGCAAAGCTCTAACCATATCGGTTACGAACTTTTCAGCGTGAACGTAAACAACCCGGGCATCAGGATTATTTCGTCTTATCGCATTACCCGCAGCAACCATAAGGTGAGTTTTTCCGAGCCCAACCCCACCGTATATAAATAACGGGTTTAAGTCCGATAGTCCCGGTTGTTCGGCTACCTGTTGGGCTGCAGCTCTAGCGACCTGATTTGAGCGACCGGCGACAAAACGCTCAAAATTGTAATCATCAAGATGTTCACTTTGACCACCAGGGCTTGCCAAAGCGATATCCGTGGGCGGCCTAACTATGTCGTTACTGTCTGAGCTTCTACTGTTAGTATCAACTTTACGTTGCTTAACACCGTTTGGTACCTGACTAGCAGGCCTGGATTCGCCGTCCACACGAATTTCAAGATTAAGTGACTCACCGCCGTCTAGCGAATGGACTATCTGTTGAATCCGGCTACGGTAGTTCTTGTCAATCCAATTCACGACGAAGCGATTCGGCGCCAACAACACAAGTTCTTCAGAATTTAATTCTGATTTAAGTGGTTTTATCCAGGTTGTTACCTGCTGAGGACTCAACTCAGATTCCAGCACTCCAACGACCCGAGACCACATGAACAGACACCGACTGACAAACAATTAATAATGAAAGGAGAAAAATATTTTATAGATTATAGTTATTATTAGGGCCGACACATTTGCGGATAACATTTATAAGCTATTATTATTGCAAACTATTTTCCCACAAAACCGGTATTTTATCCTGTGGATAACCACTTAGTTGAAGACAGGATAAACAGGTATTAATTTTGGCCCTAAAACCGTCCACAGTTTCCCATGATGGCTACTAAGGTACAAAGCACAAGTTATCCACAAGCTGATAAATCACAGCGAAATCTGCAGCAAGGTATTGATAAGGCCCAGCTTCGCATTCAGGGCTATTCGATAATAAGTTCACCGCTACGCGGTGGAATAATATGAGTTGCGCTTAAAGTTGCTCAACGGAGGGTCAATCAGCTTCGCTATCACAGCGGCTCAAAACGCGAGTATCAGCCGTTTCACCTTGCTGTTGGCTAGTATTCGCGCTACTATCGCGCGCCTTTTGCTGGGTCGGCAGCGCTTAATACCGCGTTGTATCGACATTTTAACTAGAGAAATAACATGAAACGTACTTTTCAACCTAGCGTGATCAAGCGCAAGCGTACCCACGGTTTCCGCGCTCGTATGGCAACCAAAAATGGCCGTAAGATCTTGTCAGCACGTCGTGCTAAGGGCCGTGCCGAGCTGGCTGCATAAAATAGAATTCAAGTCGGTCGTAAGCAGAAGCTTATGTCCGACGTTGAACCAGCTGTGCTGAATTTATTTTGTTGACTCTGGCGTTCCCACGTAATCTCCGCTTATTGTCTGGCAGTGACTTTAAACAAGTATTCAGCAAAGCAAACCGCTCGCGTGACGAGTTGTTTACTGTGCTAATGCGGGACGTCGGTGGGCAGCATCCCCGGCTTGGCTTAGCCATTAGCAAAAAAGAGTTAAAACGTGCGGTTGACCGTAACCGTATCAAACGTTTAACTCGTGAAAGCTTCAGGCTTAACCAGCATGAACTGGCAAACGCAGATTTCATTGTAATGACGCGTAAGAAAGCTGGTGAAGTGAGTAACGAAGAGTTGTTCAGTCGGTTGGAAAAACATTGGCAGCGTCTTACGAAGCCGAATAAGACTAAAACTGATCAACGTCCCCGTAATTCTCGTAAAAAACACCGCAGAAACCCTGAGTAGAACGGGTTAAATAGCGCTTTGGCGCACGGAAACAATATGGAAACCAGACAAATCGTTCTTATTGGCGCCTTGGCGTTTTTAGGGTTTCTGTTATACCAGGAATGGCAGCAGGACTACGGTATAGCCAATAATCCGCCGAATATTGAACAATCTGCGGATGGCTTTGCCGATTCTCAGCAAGCTGCGGCGGCACCGCCAGCCATTAACCTACCGGGTGAAACGGCAATGCCCACCCCGGACGGCCAAGTTGCTCTACCAGCTGATACCGATGTATCTGCCAATATGGCGGAAGCCGCTAAGACGCTGACCTTGAGTACAGCAACAGTGCAGGCAAGAACTTCCAGTTTGGGTGCCAGCATTACCGGTCTGAAGTTGTTGAAATATCCGGTTAAGAAGGACATGCCGGATACACCTGTGCAGTTGTTATCTGTTGATCCTCGCTACTATTTTGTCGCTGAAGGCGGCGTAGAAATCGCGGGTCGGGCGTCTGGTGTTTTTGGTAATTTGCATAAAGTACCGTGGCAGCAGCTGAGTGAAACCGATACCAGCGTAATTTATCGACTGGAGTCCGGTGGAGTAACCATCGATAAGACCATTAGTTTTGTGCCGGGTAAGTATCTGATTGATATTAGCTACGTTGTTGCTAATAACAGCGGCAAGGCGATTAACGCTCAAACCTACGGCCAACTCCGTCGTGCGGATGAAACCAGCATTATTCCGCCCAAGTTTGTTGCTACCTATATGGGTGGTGCTTATCACGAACAGTTAGAAGGCGAAAAATATCGCTTCGAAAAGCTGAAGTTGAAGAATTTTGAAGACGATAAGGTAGTGATTAACCAACAGGGTGGTTGGGTTGCGATGATTCAACATCACTTTACCGCCGCTATTATTCCGCCAACCGATCAACCGCTGAAGATAGAAACGTCGGAAGCCGATGGCCAATATATTATTAGCTACCATTCAACGGCACCTACCTTGGTGCCAGCGGGCGGTACCACCACATTGACTGAACAGTTGTATGTCGGGCCAAAGTTGACCGCTAACTTAAAGGCGACTGCTCCGGGCTTAGCCCGTACCGTAGATTATGGTTTTACCACCATTATTTCTGAGCCGTTGTTTTGGGTGCTGCGTAAGTTCCATAGCCTGACGGGTAACTGGGGTTTTGCGATAATTTTGCTGACCTTATTAGTAAAAATTATCTTTTACTATCCGTCTGAGATGCAATATCGCTCGATGGCGAAAATGCGAAAATTTGCACCTAAAATCAAAGCGTTGAAGGAACGTTACGGCGACGACCGAGAGAAACAGTCGGCCGCTATGATGAAGCTGTATAAGGAAGAAAAATTCAATCCGCTCGGTGGCTGTTTGCCGATGTTGATTCAAATGCCGGCGTTCGTTGCACTGTATTGGGTGCTGATTGAATCGGTAGAGTTGCGTCAGGCACCGTTCATATTCTGGCTTAACGATCTTACCTCACCGGATCCGCTATACATTCTGCCACTGATATTCGGCGTAAGTATGTTCTTCCAGCAACGCATGATGGCAGCTACTTCAGCGATGGATCCGATGCAGGAAAAAGTGATGATGTTTATGCCCATCGGTATGACGATCTTCTT
>CAJQNE010000237.1 GCA_905479545.1 uncultured Gammaproteobacteria bacterium
CACCGAAGGCCGGCACTACGCTCTTTTCAGCCATTAACCGCGCCATGGCCTGTTCACCGTTGGCTTCTGCATCGAGTAAAAACTGGCCAGAAGTCACCACTCGGTCACCGCCGGCTAGCCCCTCAAGAATTTCGATATGACTATCGTTAACGCTGCCGGTTTTGACCACTGCGACATTGAAGCTACCGTCGCCGATGGAAGTAATCACCCGACTGCCCGCACCAGAGCGAATTACCGCTTCACGAGGAACCTGTAACGCCCGGCGCGCATCGCTTTCTAATACCACACGGGCGAACATATTGGCTTTCAGCCGACCGTCTGAATTCGGCAGTTCAATCCGTACCGTTATGGTCCGGGTTGGCATTTCCAGCTCGGGATAGATATAGCCAATGCGACCGCTGAAGCGCTCGCCGGGGAAGGCTTCAAACCAAATCGTTGCGGCTTTGCCTAGTTGTAGTTGAGCGGCGTCACTTTCAAATACCTGCACGTTCAACCACATCGAATCGTCATTAGCCAATGTGGCAATATTGTTCGCGGGCATCACGTACATGCCGGGACGAACCATCAGTTCGGTCACTACGCCGCTTCGCATGGCCCGGTGCGGCAATCGCTGTAGAACATCGCCGCTGCGGCCCAATGCCTCAATTTGCGATTCGGTAATACCCAGCGACAGCAGACGTTTTTCACTGGCCCGCAGCAAGCCACGATTGCCACTGCGTTTAGCAATCAGGTATTCATTCTGCGCCGTCACCAGCATGGGACTGAATACTTCGAACAGTATTTCGCCCGCCTCTATACGGTCGCCCACACTGGCGATATTGAACGTTTCTAACCAACCCTCAGCGCGCGTATGCAGCATGCTGATGGAGGCCTCGTTCCACATTGTGCTACCCACGGCTTTTACCGTTTGAACAAACTCGGTTTTTTCGACCAACGCGGTTCTTACACCCAGATTTTGCTCAACAGCGGCTGAGATAGTCACATCTGAGCCATTACCGGCGGGTTCGTCGTAAACCGGTACTAAAGCCATACCCATTGGTGATTTACCGGGCTTGTCGCGACGGAAGTTGGCATCCATTGGCGCAACCCAATATTTAATTTTTTTCTCGCCGCCAGCGACCATGCCATCATCCGACATGGCCGGAGCGGCCATCGCCGCGTCACCCATATCGTGGTCGCCCATTTCGCCATTCGACATGGTTTGCATGGCGGCCATATCGTGGCCGCCAAACATTTTGCCGATAAAAAACGCAGCGGCTATCGCAGCCAGAAGTAACAGCACGGCGATGAATATCTTCAGGGCTTTCATTGCTTACTCTCCGTTCCTACGGCAGCTGAGCTAGCCCCGACTGCCGTTAATGAAGCAGCCATGTGCGGCGCAGCCAAATCCGGCGCTTCGGCCACATCCCACAAACCCGCATTCGTAATACGCTCTACCATCGCCACGGCTATACGCCAGTCGGCACGAGTACGGGCCAGCTCCAGTTGTAAATCCAGTAGCTGGGTCTCAGCGGTAATCACGTTGCCAAACTCACCGCTGGTAGATTCATAATCTGCCTGAGCGGCGGTCAGCGTTTGCCGGGCTTTCGGAATTAATGATTGGCGATAAATGAGTGAAGCCTCAGTCGCCTCTTCAGCACTAATCAGCGCCTGTGACAATTCGGCGGCAATGCGGGCTTCCGCATCGGCTACTTCCTGAGCGATACCACTGCGCTCTGCTGCCGCAGCATCGGCAGCAGCCCGAAGCCGCCCACGGTTCAGTGGTAGTGAAACAGCTAAACCCAGTTGCAATCGTTTTTCATCGGGGTCGAGCGTGCCGATGTATCCCAGGCTAACCCGCAGGTCCGGCGTCGTGGCTTTCCGGGCGAGCGTTTGTTTGGCGTCAGCGGCTTGCGCTCGCGCTGCCAACTGTTGGAAACGTGGATCAGCGGCTATCAGGCGCTGATTTAATAGGCTGCTATCGGGCAGTTTTTTCCAGGCCGGAAGATCCGCCGGAACACCTACCTTGGCCAGCGGGACATCGCCACGCAGAGCATTAATATGCGCCTGCAAACGGCGACGCTGTTGACGCAAACGAATGGCTTCTAACCGAATCCGTTCGCTGCGGGTCTGGGCCTGCAAAACATCCTGCTGTAGGCCATTGCCGGCACCGTACTGAGCCTCAGTCACCGGAATCATTTGTTGCAGCACACGTTGGTTGGCAGCGTTAAGTTGCAGAGCGCGGTGCAAATACCACCACTCCGTCCAGGCTATCCGCGCTTCAGCCCGTAATCGTGCACGCCGATCCGCCAGGTTACTTTCAGCCAATGCCACGGCACTACCGGCCAGCGCAGCGCGGTCTTTTAACTTACCTCGCGTCGGCACCATCTGACTAAGCTGCACAATATGCCGTGTACCGATTTCGCTGCCAATACTTTGCGGCGCTATGGCGTAGCTCAGTAACGGATCATCAAAATCGCCTGCATAGCTAGCCCGATAGCGGGCGGCTGAAATTTGTGACTGATCCGCCTGTAGTGCCGCATTCGCCGACAACACCTGTTCAACCAGCAGCTGTGAACTCAGGGCAGCCGCCGTTACGCCGAACGGCGTGAACAATAGCGACGCAGACACGGCACAACGCCGCAGTGAAACTGAAATTTTCATGGTAAGTCTCTTTAAGGCTGGCTCGTTATAGACGGCCGAACCTAAGCTGGAATGGGAACCAGAGGTGCTAGCCAATCCATAAAAGACAGGCGAGCGGGAGCGTGAGACTTACGCTATGGGTGGACGATAAAGTTGGCTGCGGAAGCTTTCTGCAACCGAGCTCAAGCGGAACACAGAAATGTGGGCAAGCGGATATTGATCAATAACCACATCTGCATTGGTAAGAACGGCGGGAGCCGTGATTGTACAGCTGGCCGGGCACTCACAGCCGATATCGCCAGCGGTTATCTCGTCCGTATCGGCGACGAGGTTTTCGCCCGTTGGTAACTCGTCGGCAGCCATCTTTGCACAGTGGTACGACATTGCATC
>CAJQNE010000238.1 GCA_905479545.1 uncultured Gammaproteobacteria bacterium
CTTGGCTCAAGGTTTTAAGCATATTGAAAACGAGTCGTTCGCCAGTACGTTTAAGGGCTTGTTTTCGGAGATCAATCTGCATTCAGAAAAGTTGGGTAGAAACCCGCCAGATCGCAATAAAAAGCTCTGCACTATTATCAGTAAAATCGCCGAGGGCATTGCGAAATTTTCTACTAACAGCGATGTTCTGGGTGATGCTTACGAATACCTGATCGGCCAGTTTGCTGCGGGTTCCGGCAAGAAAGCCGGCGAGTTTTACACTCCGCAAACGCTGTCTACCATTCTCTCGCGCATTGTTACACTGGATAGCCAAGACCCATCGGCCGGCCCCAAGAAAAAACTCAATCGCGTACTGGATTTCGCCTGCGGTTCCGGTTCGCTGCTGTTGAATGTGCGCAACCAGATGGGCCCGCACGGCATTGGCATGATTTACGGCCAGGAAAAGAACATTACCACTTACAACCTGGCGCGCATGAATATGTTGCTGCACGGTTTGAAAGATACCGAGTTCGAAATTCACCACGGCGATACCCTGGAAAATGACTGGGATAGGCTCAATGAAATGAACCCGGCCAAAAAACTTCAGTGCGACGCCGTGGTGGCTAATCCGCCGTTTAGCTACCGCTGGACACCGAACGAAGCCATGGGCGAAGATTTTCGTTTCAAGGGCCACGGCCTGGCCCCCAAATCAGCCGCCGATTTTGCTTTTCTGCTGCACGGTTTTCACTTCCTTGGCGACGAAGGCACCATGGCCATTATTCTGCCCCATGGCGTGCTGTTCCGAGGCGGCGCTGAAGCCCGTATCCGCACCAAACTGCTCAAGGACGGCCATATAGACACGGTAATCGGCTTGCCCGCCAATCTGTTTTTCTCTACCGGTATACCGGTGTGCATTCTGGTGTTGAAAAAATGTAAGAAGCCGGACGATGTGCTGGTTATTAACGCCAGCGAGCATTTTGAGAAAGGTAAGCGACAGAATAGCCTGCGTCCGGAAGATATCGACAAAATAGTTGATACCTATCAGTATCGAAAAGAACAGAAACGCTATGCTCGCCGTGTGAGCATGGACGAAATTGAAAAGAACGATTTCAACCTAAATATCTCACGCTATGTGAGCACAGCTGAACCCGAGCCGGAAATCGACTTGGCGGCGGTGCATTCTCAGCTGGAAAAAATAGAAGAGAAAATTGCGGAAGCATCTCAAGAGCACAACAAATACTTAAAACAGCTCGGTCTGCCGCCAATATAAAAGCCTGTGTTTTAGGGTTATTTAGCGCAGGTTCTACCCCGTCATGCAGACACGACTAAAAAGCCCCACAATGAGCGTATAGCTCTGTTATGTCTAAACGAACAAAATTCAGTACCGAGTTCGGCTCGTCGCTTCGCAACATCGCGGTTGGTGGTAATTTCCGTAGGTCGGCATCACGGAGTATGCCGACGAGATGTGGAGTATTAGCGGGAATTGTCGGCATGCAAGCGATGCCGACCTACCGCACTGGTAGGTGCTACTTCCGAGGGTGTCGCAATATTCTGTGCTACCCGTAAATCCGTTCGCCCTGAGCCTGTCGAAGGGTTTGCTACCGAGCTTCGATACTTCGATTCGCTCAGTGTAAGCCTGAACGGTTTTTTGTAAAAATACTGTTTTTTTACTATGCACTAATCTATAAAACTGCCTGTCATCGCGAGCGTAGCGCGGCGATCTCAAGGGCAAATCAAAGCAATAAAGATTGCCGCGTCGCTACGCTTCTCGCAAAGACTGTGTTTTTCATGCAGCGAATTGAATTATTAAGCAAAGTATCAGCAGGGGCTGAAATATTGATGCGCACTAGTTATGCGCATAGAATTAATGTATCTACGCAGAGGGGCTTGTTATGCAGATTGCAGAATCAACTAAGCCGAAAAGACGGCCAACAAATTTATCTTTAGATAGCGAGCTACTTTCTGAGGCTAAAGCGCTGGGGATAAATGTTTCCAGGTCGGCTGAGGTGGGCATTGCCGAGGCGGTTCGGCGTAGTAAGCAAAACGAGTGGCTTAAAGAAAACGCTGCTGCATTGGAGAGCTCTAACGCCTACGTTGAAGCAAATGGTTTACCACTTGATCAATATCGCCAATTCTGATGGCTCGATTTGATGTCTATCGCAATACAGCTGGCGAAGGCTGTCTGATTAATATTCAGTCTGACCTTTTGGATGGCTTGAATACGCGAATAGTAGTGCCGTTATTGCCGCTTGCTGATGCTCCGAAAGCGGCTCAGAGTCTCAATCCGGTATTTGAAGTAGAAGGCACGGAGTTAGTCATGGTGACTCAATTTATGGCAGCAGTGCCTCAGGGTGAGCTAGAGGCTCCTATTGGTAACCTCGCAAACCAGCAGCAAGAAATTTCTTTAGCGCTGGATATGCTTTTCCTGGGCTTTTAGGGGCCCTTCTGTTGCCAAAAGAGCAAAACTGCTCAGCTGTCACAACATTACGAGGCGAGAACATTAGGATAATTTCGGTTCGTCGCTCCCGCCAAGAAGAGGTGTCGCTTTATGAAAGCTAATGAATTCGATTCGGCGTTTGATGACGGTAAAAACGTATCGGACACGCTTGATCTGTCGAAAGCTAAACGGCCACGGCAAAAGCAAAAACGTGTGAATGTAGATTTTCCGGTTTGGATGATCCAGTCTCTGGGTAAAGAAGCCGGGCGTCTCGGAGTGACACGGCAATCCATCATCAAAATATGGCTAGCTGAACGTCTAGAAACATCAGTCTGTAACAAAAGTATGTAGCGGAATCTTGCTGACCCATAATCAGCACTGGCTCCCTACAGTTATTGATGCCCGAGTATCCGTTCGCCCTGAGCTTGTCGAAGGGTTT
>CAJQNE010000239.1 GCA_905479545.1 uncultured Gammaproteobacteria bacterium
CAAACAGCAATACGGCGACGATATGAAAGTGTATCGGAGCAGCTTTGCACCGCTGTATTACGCCATGCTGGAACACAAGCAACGCACTACAATGAAACTAATCGTGGCAGGAGAAAATGAGCAGGTTGTGGGCATTCACATGTTAGGTCGCGATGCGGATGAAATGATGCAGGGCTTTGCGGTAGCGGTGAAAGCCGGGTTATCAAAAGCCGACTTTGACGACACCGTAGCCATTCATCCCACCAGCGGCGAAGAACTGGTAACGATGAGGTAAACTTATATCATGCAAAATGTCTACGATGCCGCTAACAGTCTGGAAGCCCATATGGTGCAAAACCTGCTTGAGCAGGTGAACATATCATCATGGATTGACGGTGACTTTCTTTCTGGCGGCGTCGGAGAACTCCCGGCAACCGGGCTAATAAGGGTTCAGGTTAACGATGACGACGAGGCATTAGCTCGCCAGATCGTCGCCGAATTCGACCGACAACAACCGCCGTTGGACGAAAATTTAGTGCCGCGAAAACCACCATCGCGATGGCCGACTTTTTTTGCTGGAATATTGCTGGGGGCTGCTGTGGCAGCTATGGCGTTCTCAAGCTTTCTGGGTGCCGGCCACTAGAGCCAGTGGTTGTTTACAGACTGCCGGACTGAAGCGGCACTGATACTAATAGCAGGGTTCAATGCAGCATGTGCCGGGCCGCGTCGCTGCCGACATTCAGCACAAAACAGCCTCTGGCCCTGTCTACCACAGCCGCCGAGTAGCGGAGTGATACCGGCTCATCCTCATCTGCCAGTTTTACGACCAAATACTCTGCGCGATGATCCTTCGGATTGATCAATATATCGGTCACCTGCCCCAACACGTCGCCATTTCGGCTAACCAAGTCGGTGCTAACTAGCTTTGAGATTCTCAATAGATTGGTCTCGTTCACAGGGTTGGTAGAAATGCGTATTTAAGACACATGTTGCACGGTTCGAGCCAACCGGGAAAAACTAATATAAATCAGCCGCTTATAAAAAAACCGCCACAATGGGCGGTTTTTTTATAAGCGTTTACAACGAGTAGTCAGGACATTTTTTCCGACTCATTTTGGTGCATTGGCCTCGAAGCTTCAGCAGGAAAGCGCCTGAGCTGCTAAGCCGCGGACTCATTGCCCGGAGTTAATGCCTCATGATCAATGTCGTATTGCTTCAACTTGTTATAGACCGTTTTCACTGACACACCCAAGGTCTCTGCGGTTTTCTGCCGGTTACCTTCAAAACGCTCAAGGGTGGCAAAAATCAGTTCACGTTCAGCATCTTCCAGGCTACTGCCCACACCTACCTTTAGGTAATCGCCGGTTTCCGCAACCGATGGTGACAGCGATTCTGGTATGTGCTCTGGCTTAATCAAAGCGCCCGCCATGATATGCGCTTGCTGAACTGCATTGCGGAGCTCACGGGCGTTGCCCGGCCAGTCGCGAACCAGAATGGAGTCCAGAGCAGATTCAGTGAAGGATTTATTTTCACCACTTTTTTGATTGAAGTCAGCGAGGAACCGCTCGGCTAACAACAATACGTCCTGGCCACGGTTACGCAGCGCAGGAATCCGCACCGGGAATTGAGCCAAACGATAATAGATGTCTTCCCGCAACTCGCCAGCTTCCAAAGCCTCCTGCGGATCACGGTTGGTAGCAGCAATAATTCGGGCATTAGATTGCTTTACTTTGGTATCACCCACTCGACGATAACTGCCCGTTTCCAGCACCCGTAGCAGCTTTACCTGCAGCTCAGCACTCATCTCGGTAATTTCATCGAGGAACAAGGTCCCACCCTGAGCTCGCTCGAAGAAGCCTGCATGGTCACGGTCGGCGCCGGTAAAACTGCCCTTACGATGGCCGAATAACTCGCTCTCCATCAGCTCGCCAGGAATAGCGCCACAGTTCACCGCCACATATTCGCCATCTTTTACCCCGGACTGCGAATGAACAGCACTTGCCGCTAACTCTTTACCCGTACCGGACTCACCAATGAGCAGTACTGCAGCGTTGGTGGGCGCAACACGTCGTAGTAACCGAAAGACTTTTCGCATGGCAGCAGAGGCTCCATACATATCGCCCAACCGGGTTTCACTATCAACAGTAGCGGCTACTTCACCACCTTCGCTTATTTCTGCAACAAAACGCTCGAATCCGGCGGAAAACTCTGACTCGTCAACACATACATCAACGCCAATATCTAACGCCTCTTGACGTTGCCCGGCAGTGACACCTGAGCAACTCCACATCAAGTACATATCATTCGCAGGCGAGTAGCTGGTCAGCCAGGCCATTGCTTCGGCCGCGCTATCGTTGGTCACCGCCATTATCAAGGCATCGTGAGGGTGCGAGGCCAAGGTGCCACTAGCCTCTACAAAGCTGTGCACCATGGTGATTTTAAAACTTTGATCTTCTACTGCCGAAATGACTTCATTAGCCAGTTCAGAAGAAAGGTTGGCGAGCAGTATTTGGTTACTCATATAGCGAAGTCCTTAGAAGGATTATTGTTCTGCACTTGTTGTACGAGCGTTTGTTTTTTGTTCCTGCGGCATCTGCCGTACGCCGATTAACCATTACGATTACAAACGCCGTTAGGATGCCTGTACCGACTCTTGCTGCATTTATTACAGTCACAAGCCGTGTTCATCAGGCCTCCATGCTGGAGTAAATTTTACCGACCAACTACAACATAAGTATAGAAGCCAATGACTACTTTGGACTTTTACAGCACAATTTGACCGCAATACATAATAAAAACAAATAGTTAAGAAACCAGGCATAAAATTCGCAACACCATATTCGCGACCAATAGTACGCGTATTATTATTCTTGAAGTGAAACAGGAGATTGTTATGTTGGGATGGGCGTTAGTTTTCTTTGTATTGGCGATTATTGCCGGTGCCTTTGGTTTTGGCGGTATCGCCGCCTCAGCTTCAGGCATCGCACAAATATTGTTCGTCATATTTCTGATACTGCTGGTTGTGTCGTTACTGGCCCGGGCCTTACGGGGCAAACCGCCGCTGTAGCGACGACTAAAAGCGGTGGGTGAGTAACCTGCTGTGAGTTATAACGAAAGGCCGCTGTCTCGACAGCGGCCTTTTTATGTTTACAACACCTTCTCTATCACTGCCTACGGCCATTGCCCACAAACCCATCGCGGACTATCCCTATATATCAAATCAACACCGGCCGCCTTACTGATTTAAATCATCGGTTTACCTCGGAATTCAGAAGTTACTTACGAGCCTGTCAGGGAACATAGTTCGCAAATAATGCCAGTACTATGCCCTTCGACACGCTAGCTGTTCTGCTGGTGAACAGCCAATAGTCCGCAACGCGGTTACGAGGGTAAACCCACTCCAACTGCGGAGAATCAGCTTATATTCCGTGCAATTGAACAGTGAATTGTTACAAATTGGCAAGCCGGAAAGGCTAAGTCACTGATATCAGCAATATTTTTGTGCAGCGCACAAATTGCGCAACATATGATATTTAATTCCCAATAACGACAGCGCATACTTTGCTGCATAGCAACAATTACTCAACGACATTCGGGGGAGTTCTCAGGTTTTTGGCCGCTATCAATTTTTCGGCAGCTAACCATTAGCCTTTACAAGGAGTTCTACAATGTTTTCTACAACAACGGCGATTATCGTCGTTACCGGTGGCGCGCTAGCCTACTACGTGTTTGTACACGTGGTTCCGGGCCTTTTCCGCCGCCAGCGTAAGCTTCGACGCGAAGAGCGCGAGCGCTCAATAAGCATGGCAAAAAAGATCTAAATCGCCATGCCTCACAACGCCGCCAGGGCTTAGCTCGGCGGCTGACTGACGGCTTTTTTACTCATTTCCATGCCGTATTCGAGCAGTGCCTTGGCTATCGGCAATTTTTCGTCATGGCCCGCTTCCTTCAGCTTTTTCCGTAAGCCGCCAATCAGGCTCATGTACTCGTCGAGCGTTAAGCCCTGGCTTGCCTCATTGTTGGTTAAACGCTCAGCCACAAACACCTGCCACTCAACCTGTTCTTCCGCAGTGAGTGATTCGGGGTAGTTGCGGGCTTTGTAACGAAAGAATAGCGGCGCCAGCCGATCGTCTTTAAAAACCGGCTGCAGTTCGCTGAGTTCGTCCACCGGACAGTCGACCACCCGCTGGCTCTGCTGTTTATCAAAGCCGGAGAGAAAGCCATCGTAAAGCCGGTGCTCCGGGTCTTTAAACGGCGTGTAAGGCGAGTTGCTGTACACCTGCTGAATTTTCCACTCTAACTCCGGTTCGGCGAGTATCAGCTGGCGATGCTGCTCGGCCTTGTCTAAATCTAACCCCCAGCGCTCGGCCGGCGCACCCTTTACCGTACTTATTGGCGCTAGCACCGGCGTTTTATTCACCGATATGCCTTTTAGCGCCACCCGCTTAATACCCGGCGGCAACTCATCGGCACGGGTATAGAGCCGCTCACGGATTTCACCGGCATCGAGCGTTAGTAGCGGCGTCGGGTCTTCGCTTAAATCGTAAACGATAATGCTGTTTTTATTGGTCGGATGTTCACATAGCGGCATAACCAAAGCCATACAGCCACGGTCAGCGGGAAACCGAGCCGAAACATGCACCAGCATGGGTTTATCGACCAGGTTCAACATACCCTGCACTTTGGCTTTTGGCCGCATGCTCTGCACAAAGCTGAATAACTTCGGCTGCTTATCGCGAATTAATTTACCAAGCGCGATAGTGGCGTGCACATCACTTAGTGCATCGTGTGCCTGCGAATGGCCAATGCCGTTTGCCGCGGTAAGCAGTTCGAGCCTGAAACTCGTATGGCCGTCGTCACGCTTGGGCCACACAATGCCTTCGGGCCGCAGCGCGTGCGTGAGCCGCACCACATCAATCAAATCCCAACGCGAGTTGCCACTTTGCCACTCTCGGGCGTAAGGATCATAAAAATTCCGGAACAACGTATTGCGGGTCACTTCGTCGTCGAACCGCAGGCTGTTGTAGCCAATACCACAAGTGCCGGGTGTGGCTAACTCGGCATGAATGGCGGCAATAAACTCGGCTTCCACCAGGCCTTTTTCGCGGGCCAATTGCGGCGTTATCCCGGTTAACAGGCAAGCTTCCGGGTGCGGTAGGTAATCTTCCGGCGGCTGGCAATAGATAACCAGCGGCTCGCCAATCACATTAAAGTTTTCGTCAGTGCGAACGCCCGCAAATTGCGAGGGGCGGTCGACCCTCGGGTTAACGCCGAAGGTTTCGTAGTCGTGCCAATAATAGCTATTTTTACTCATCATTGAATGGTACAGCCTAGGAGGTGTCGGGTTTAGGCGATCGTAGCGAGGCGAGTGCCCATGCAGGTGACAAGGTGAGTCATTTGTTTCGCTTTTTTGAGGAGCATAGTAGGCCTACGTGACGAGAAAGCGTGGAAAAAATGGCCGAATTCCCACCGCCGCAGTAGGTCAGTCCTTAATCCGGCAGACTCCTACGCTAAACAGTTTTGCGCACACTCGTTAACCGTTATCACATTGGTCGGTACTAACCGCTGTGCTAGTGTGCCCCGCTCCCGTTTTTCACCAGCCTTTGCAATGCACATTCTGCACGTATTCGATCACTCACTTCCGCTGCACAGCGGCTACACCTTCCGCAGCCGCGCCATACTGCGTGAACAACAAGCCCTCGGCTGGCAAACCAGCCACATCACCAGCCCGAAGCATAATATTGAAGCGAAGGATGTCGTAGCCGGTGGTAAAGAAACCATCGATGGCCTGACGTTCTATCGCAGCGATTCACTCCCCGATCCGGTTGGTAAACTGCCGGTGGTCAATCA
>CAJQNE010000240.1 GCA_905479545.1 uncultured Gammaproteobacteria bacterium
TTTACCGCTTCCATAAAGCTATCGGTAATGAGCAGCGACAGGTTGAACTGACGCAGGCGACCATCTTCCCGTTTGGCTTTAATGAATTCCAGTACATCGGGGTGGCCGATGTCGAAGGTGCCCATCTGTGCACCGCGACGACCACCGGCTGACGAGACGGTGAAACACATCTTGTCGTAGATATCCATGAACGACAGCGGCCCGGAGGTGTGAGCACCGGCGCCAGAGACGTAAGCACCACGGGGGCGCAGGGTGGAGAATTCGTAACCAATGCCGCAACCGGCGTTCAGCGTCAGGCCGGCTTCGTGAACCTTGTCGAGAATTTTCGACATGGAATCGCCAATGGTGCCCGACACGGTGCAGTTAATAGTAGAAGTGGCTGGCTTATGCTCCTGAGCACCGGCGTTCGACGTAATACGACCAGCGGGGATAGCACCGCGCTCCAGCGCCCAGGCGAATTTTTTCAGCCACTCTTCGCGGAGCTCTGGTTTTTCGACTTCAGCCAGGGCGCGGGCAACGCGCTCCCAGGTGGCCGGTATGTCAGCATCTACGATTTCGCCATCTTTCGATTTCAGGCGGTACTTTTTATCCCAGATGTCCACCGAAGCGGGCTGCATAGGTACGGTTTTTGTTTCAGAAGGAATAATGTTCATTTGCGGATTAGCCATGCAGCACCTGAAGTTACGCTGCCCGTCTTTTAGCGGGCGAATACTGAATGCATTGGCAGTGATGACGAAGTCCCCGGTGTCACTGCCGTAGCGGTAATGTCGTCGCGCTAACGCTGCAGCTTGCTGGCAGGCCCTTCGTTGCTATTGCGCAAGGCTGATCTGCGGTGAGACACAAGATGTAGTGTTGTTGCGAAAGCGTGACAATAAGGCCAATTCTGGCTGCGGTCAAGTGCCGTTGTTAGATTGTTTTATTTGGTATAAAAAATGAACAATTTCAGTTAAAACAATGATTTAGTAATTAATCGCTGATTATTTTGCGTTCTGTTAACGGCCGGGTTTGAGTCGGGAATAGCGCGGTTTTGCAAGGGTTTAAGCTAGTTTTAGGTATAATGCCTGCCACTACATATAGTGGCAGGTGACAATAGCCTGTGGATAACTTGTGAATGACCGGTGTATGGCTGGTGTGTGCTTTATAAGTTAGCGGTTTTACTGCAAATTTTGGGTTACGCTGCGCCGTGTATCGGACGTGTAGCAGCTTGTGGCCACAGTGAATTATGTTGCGAAAATTTTTGATTAAAGAGTGTTATGAAAAATAATTTGTGGGGTATTGCGGGGATCCATCGCGTCATTAATGCGTTATGTCTGGCCGTGTTGCTTTCAGGGTTGTGGGCAGCAATTTTGCCAACGTTCGCCGAGGCAAAAATTCCACTCGACTCAACGGGCTTGCCGACATTGGCACCAATGCTTGAGCGCGCGGTGCCGGCGGTAGTGAATATTGCCGTGCGGGGCAGCAGCCAAACAGCAAATTCGCAGCTGTTTAATGATCCGTTTTTCCGACGGTTTTTCGGTGCGCCGCCGGCTGAACGGGAATTTTCCGGCAGTGGTTCGGGCGTGATTATTGATGCTAAGGCCGGGCTGGTGCTGTCGAATCACCACGTTATTAATAAAGCCGCTGAAATAAAGG
This sequence comes from uncultured Gammaproteobacteria bacterium, assembly GCA_905479545.1. Lineage (GTDB taxonomy): Bacteria > Pseudomonadota > Gammaproteobacteria > CAJQNE01 > CAJQNE01 > CAJQNE01. The sequence continues at coordinate 1,633 of CAJQNE010000240.1, forward strand.
TATTGCTCGACGATGGTCGCGAGATTGATGCTGAGTTATTAGGCAGTGATGCGGCAACCGATATCGCGTTGTTAAAAATCGACAGTGCTGATTTGCGTTTGAGTGAGTTACAACTGGGTGATTCGGACGGTCTGCGCGTTGGCGATTTTGTGGTTGCCGTAGGCAATCCTTTTGGTTTCCGACAGACGGTCACTATGGGTATCGTGAGCGCGAAGGGGCGTTCGGGCCTGGGTCGCGGTTTTCAGGACTTTATTCAAACCGACGCGTCGATTAACCCCGGCAACTCCGGTGGCGCGCTCATTAATCTGCGGGGTGAGTTAGTCGGTATCAATAGCGCTATCTATTCTAAAAGCGGTGGCAACATAGGTATTGGCTTCGCCATTCCTGTGAACCTGGTAAAGCGGGTAGTGGCGCAGCTGCAGGAATATGGTGGAGTGCAGCGTGGCCTGCTCGGCATCGTCGGTCAGGATATTGATCAGGGGTTGGCTGAAGCCTTTGGCTTAGAGCGGGCTCAGGGTGTGATTGTTACCCGCGTGCAGCCAAACAGCCCCGCCGAGCGTGCAGGATTAAGGGTCGAGGACGTGATTCTTACTATCGATGGCGATGAGGTTGGCAATCTTGAGGCGTTACGCAATCGTATTGGCCTGCTGCACGTAGGCGACGGCTTTAATTTGCGGCTGCTGCGTGGCGGCAAAGTACGCACCGTCGCGGCGACGCTGACCGCGCCGGAGCCGATTACTCAGGCTGGTGAAAAATTGCATCGCCTGCTGGCCGGTACCACGGTGCAAGAAGATATTCTGGCTGGCACTCTGACTTTTAGTCGGGTTAAAAAACGCTCGGCCGCGTTCCGTGCAGGGGTGCGGCGGGGCGATAAAATTCTGGCGATAAATCGCAACCCGGTCAGTCGAATAGCCCAATTGCCGCGCCTGCTAGACCCACGTTACCGCCGCCTTGGTTTTGCCATTGGCCGCAACGGAGAACAATATTATGTCGTCGTCGAATAGTGCCGCAGCAGTGCCTGAAGCTGAGCCTCAGGCCTTTGCAGTAAAACCTCCGGAAATTGCTGAGCTACCGCCGCAGCTGGTTAACCAAATTGCTGCAGGCGAAGTAGTTGAGCGGCCTGCATCGGTGGTGAAAGAGCTGCTGGAAAATAGCCTCGACGCCGGCGCCAAGTGGTTGCGTATTGATGTTGACCAGGGCGGCCTCAAGCGTATTCGCATTAGCGACGATGGCCACGGTATGACGGCTGAGCAGTTGCCGCATGCGGTTGGCCGCCACGCCACCAGTAAAATCCGTGAGCTGGAAGATTTGGCACAAATTGCTTCGCTGGGCTTTCGCGGCGAAGCACTGCCGAGTATTGGCAGTGTCTCGCGTATGAGCATTACCTCGCGGATAGCGGGTGAGGATCGCGGTTGGTGTTTGAGTGGCGATGGTTCAGGCAATTGGGCGGACGTGATTCCGGCGGCTCATGCTCCCGGCACGACCATAGAAGTGGTTGATTTGTTTTTTAATGTGCCGGCCCGCCGCAAGTTCACGCGTGCCGAGCGCACTGAGTATGGCCATGTGGAGCAAGTGGTTAATCGCATCGCACTTAGTCGACCCGATATTGCTATTGAGCTGAATCACAACGGTCGTAATACACTGAAACTCCGCGCTGCGACGGACCGCGCCAGCCAGGAAGGTCGTTTGGCGCAGCTGCTAGGCGATAAGTTTATAAGCCATGCCGTGTACGTTGAGCATGAATCGGAAACCGAGGGTTTGCGACTCAGTGGCTGGATAGCGTTACCGACGTTTTCCCGTAGCCAGGCCGATTTACAGCACTCGTTTGTGAATGGCCGGATGGTGCGCGACAAGTTACTTAGCCACGCGGTAAAACTCGCTTACCGCGATGTGCTGTTTCACGGTCGCCAACCCGCCTATGTGTTGTTTCTCGATATGCCAGCCCGTGGCGTCGACGTGAACGCTCACCCGACCAAACACGAGGTACGCTTTCGCGATAGCCGCGCTATTCACGGCTTTATATCGGGCACGCTGCGGAGAGTGCTGGCCGAGCTTCAGCCTTCAGCCGAAACGGCAGCTGAAATGTCGCTGCAAGCCGGGCCGAACGGCGAGTTGTTACGAGCAGGTTGGGGGAGCGACCGCAATGCCGCCGGTGAGCCCGGTAGCCAGGTTAGCAGCGATGGCGGAGTTTCTGAGCAGTCGGCAGGCTATGGCGGTGCTCCACAGCAAAGCCCTTATAACCAGTCGGGCCTGAGCTTGCGTGATGTGCAGAGCACTATGGGTTTGTATGGCGATATGCATCGACCCGCTGCCGGCGCTCAAGGCGCTGGCGGTGACCGCATGGAAGCAGCGGTCGCTGATACCAGCGAAGAGCTGCCTATGGGCTTCGCTATTGCCCAATTGCACGGCATTTACATACTGGCGCAAAACAGTGCGGGGCTGGTGCTGGTGGATATGCATGCTGCTCACGAGCGCATTGTTTACGAGCGACTAAAGTCATCGTTTGCCGATGGCGATATTACTCACCAACCGCTATTAGTGCCGGAAACGGTTGCAGTTAGTCAGCGAGAGGCCGAGTTAGCGGAAGAGCATAGCGAGCTGTTCGAGCAACTCGGCTTTAGCGTCGACCGGCTTGGTCCGGAACGTTTATGTATTCGTGCAGTACCGGCTCTGCTCAAACAAGCTGACGCCGAAGCGCTATTACGTGATGTGCTTTCGGACTTAGCTGAATTTGGCAGCACTGAGCGCCTTCAAGCTGCCAGCGATGAAGTGCTGAGCAGTATGGCTTGCCATGGTTCCGTAAGAGCGAATCGCCAACTTACCGTACCGGAAATGAACGCCTTGCTCCGTGATATGGAGCGCACCGAGCGCTCCGGGCAGTGCAACCACGGCAGGCCAACCTGGGTGCAACTGCCGTTGGCGGAGTTGGATAGGTTATTTCAGCGTGGTCGGTAATGCCATTTTGCTTTCATCTTCGGGAAGTAATACTATTAAGTAATACTTTTGACGGGCATGGATATGTTAGCGAGTAAAATTACCAGCAAGGGGCAAGTCACCATTCCGTTGGAGCTGCGGAAGCTGCTTGGCATTTCTTCGGGGGATAAGGTGGCGTTTTCAGAAACAGAGGATGGCAACGTTATCGTCCGGAAGCTGGACGAAAAAAAATCGTTAGCCGGTCGTCTGGCGAACAAAATTAGTAAGCCTGCGACCGATGAAGCAATTGAGTCGGCTATTCGAAGCGGCTGGCGGGCCAATGCAAGCAATTGATACCAATGTGCTGGTGCGATACCTCACCAGCGATGACGAATACCAGGCAACGCTTGCAACGAAATTTATTGAAACGGGTGAGGCAAAGTTAGTTAACCCAATAGTGTTGGTGGAGCTGTTGTGGGTGCTCAGTTCAGTTTATAAATTGTCGCGCGAAGATATAGCCGATGTTATGGCTGATATTGCCAACAGTGGCTTCTTTCGGTTTGCTCAAGACAACGCAGTCCGTTCTGCGATAAGCCGTTTCGCTTCCGGTTTTGATCTGCCCGATGCCTTTATTGCTTCGATGAATAGTGCTGATGGGGCGAGTGAAACCATTACTTTTGACAAAAAAGCCTCTCGGTTACGCGGTTTTAGCTTGCTAAGGGAAAGTTAAAACTCAGCGAACTTCGCGCACTGTCACCGGTAAGCCGTCTGCGACCACCTGGGTTACCAACGGTTCTGGTTGGTATTCATAACCGGGCTGCAGCTCAAAATCGAATCGCCGCCCGAGCGTTGCTAGAGCTAACGTGGCTTCGAGCATGGCTAGATGGCTGCCAATGCAAATGCGTCGGCCAGCGCCAAACGGTAACCAGGAAAATTTGTGTGCAAGTGGTTTGGCAAAGCGTTCTGGCCGGAACTTCTCAGGTTCGTCCCAAAACTCAGGATGCCGGTGCAAGCTGTGAAACAGCAGCAGTATGTCGTTACCGCCCTTCAACGAGTAACCCAAAATTTCAGTGTCAGGCAATACCCCGCGGCCGGTAATCCACACCGGCGGAATTAATCGCATCGATTCTTTTAACACTTGTTGGGTTAATACCAGCTTATCGAAATGCTCTGCCCCGGCTGGGTCCCCTGCCAGTACTTCCTGCCATTCCTCACGAAGTTGCCCCAGTGTTTTAGGGTTCTGAGCCAGTAAATACCAGGTTGCGGCGAGCGCATTGGTGGTGGTTTCATGCCCGGCTGCGAGCAGAATAAGGAGTTGGTCCCGAATGTGGTCGTCAGTCGCCCAGTGGTTGTCAGGGTCGTCGGCAGCGGTTAGTAAGGCGTCCAGAATGCTGCCGCTGAAGCGCGGGCGGTCAGCTCGTGCTTGTTGAATAACGCCGTCTAAGAACCGCTCCTGAACGGCTCTGCTTTTCAGCATTAGCCTACCCGTCGGTGTAATCCGGTTCGGTGGCAACGGAATGCCATTAATCAGGCGTCGGAATAGGTGGTTACTGTCATCCACTGACCGCCTGAAAGCGAGCGTGTCGGGTCGCTCGTCCAGTAGCGTGTCGCCAAATAATATCCGGCCAATAATATCTAGTGTGAGTGACTGCATTTCCTGCTGCAGCAGCACGGGCTTTTCGCCGGCGGCAGCCAGACGTTCTACACTGGCAATGCAAGCAGCCTGAATATCGCCGCCAAAGGCGCTGATAAACGAGCCTTTAAAAGCCGGTTTTAGTAAATGGTTTTGGCGTTTCCAGGCATCACCCTGAGAAGTGAGCAGGCCGTCTTTCAACATCCAGCGAAGAATGTCATTGCCAAGGCTGGTTTTAGGAAACTGCTCCTGCTGCACCCCAAAAACCTGCTTAAAAGCCTCGGGGTGCGAGGTGATGTATGGCTTCCGATGCGCCTGTCTGAAAGCCGCCACGTCAGCGGTAGCTGATATTTCGTTGAAAAAACCCAGCGCGTCACGCTGCGACCGACGCATATTGGTGAAGCCATTACCCGGAAAAAGCGGTGGTGGCGCGCCGGACCGGCCGCGACTGTAATCAGCTGCTGTGGACATTGGGTTGCTCCTGAAATCTGTGTTTTAGCGCCGCGACGGCTTCACGGTCAATGGTTTTTATAGTAACTGATGGCCTGAGTGCTTCGTGCTGTCATTCGTTATATTGGTCGATATTCAGCACAATATGTAACGCCCTGCGCGGTGAGTAACTGTTTGGCTTTCTATATTGTTCTCCGAGCTCGCTTTCGATGAATATCGGCGCTCTGTCTAATGCAATTTACTTAGCTTCGCTGCTCTCTTAAACTGCTGGTTTATCTTTAGTCAAATTCATCCAAGAGTGCTCATCAATGATCGTTACGTTAGTCACTAGAAAATCTCGCGCAGTAGTTGTAATGCTGTTCTCACTGCTGTTCTTCGCCGGCTGTGCAACGGGGCGTTACAGTGAGCCGATGAACGATCGTAGTGCTCTTTTGGCGAATAAAAACTCGGCAACCGTGGTATTTATGCGTCCGTCTAAAATGGGATACGCGATTGCGTCATCGGTATTTGATGTGACTTCTGGCAAGGCCGAAATGCTCGGCATCCCCGGGCCTGGCGAAAAAATGGCTTTCGCAGTTGAGCCTGGCAAACGCCGCTTTATGGTAGTAGCGGAAAATGCAGATTTTCTGGAAGCCGACTTACAGGCAGGAAAAACTTACTATTCAGCTGTAGTCGTTAGGGCTGGGGTGTGGAAAGCCCGTTTCGGACTCACCCCGCTAAAAGCAGACGGTAGCGACGGTGTGCTTTTGTCATCGGACAAGGGCAGGAAGTGGCTGGGTGCTACTGAATATGTCGCCAGCAGCGAAAAGGCTCAGGCTTGGGGAGATTCCAACGCCGAAGGAATTGAGAAAAAGCGGGCGAAATATATGACTAAGTGGGAGAGCAACGAAGGGCGCTATACAAGCCGCGAGATGCTCGAGCCAGGTGATGGTGTATCTACACCGGTCGATTAATCGACACTGGCACAAAAGCTTGAGGTTTCATTGGGGCAAACGCTAGCCCTCAAACACACAAAAAAAAGACCCGATGGATTTTAATCCATCGGGTCTTTTTTATTGCTTAACTTAAGAGTGGGTATTAAGCCGTTACGACTTATTACCACTCTTAGCCCGCTTACGGTCATTCTCGGTGAGATGACGCTTACGAACCCGAACGTTAATCGGCGTTACTTCTACCAGCTCGTCGTCGTCGATAAAGCCGAGTGCGTATTCGAGGGTGCAGTTAATCGGTGTGGTTAGCACTATGTTTTCGTCGGTGCCGGAGGCGCGGACGTTGGTTAGCTGCTTGCCCTTAATCGGGTTAACGACGAGGTCGTTATCGCGGCTGTGAATGCCGATAACCATGCCTTCGTATACATCTTCACCGTGGCTCATAAACAGCTTGCCACGCTCCTGCAGGGAGAACAGTGAGAAGCCGGCAATTTTACCGGTAACCATGGAAATCATTGCGCCGTTGCGACGCTGGCCGATTTTCTCGGTGCCGGATTTAATCGGGCCGTAGTGGTCGAACACATGGGTCATCAGGCCTGAACCTGATGTCATGCTCATGAAGTCCATCTGGAAGCCGATCATGCCACGGGCGGGGACGATGTAATCGAGTCGAACACGACCTTTGCCATCGGGAACCATGTCTTGCAGGTCGGCTTTACGCGTGCCGAGTGCTTCCATCACTGCGCCCTGATGCTGGTCTTCTACGTCGCAGGTTAATTGCTCGTAGGGCTCTTTCATTTCGCCGTCGATTTCCTTACGGATAACCTGTGGACGTGAAACCGCCAGCTCGTAGCCTTCGCGACGCATGGTTTCAATCAGTACTGCGAGGTGGAGTTCACCGCGACCGGACACTTTAAAGGTATCAGGGTTTTCGGTGTCGTCGACGCGTAGGGCTACGTTGTGTTTTAGCTCTTCGTCGAGACGGTCACGAATCTGACGGCTGGTGAGATATTTTCCGTCTTTGCCACAGAACGGTGAATTGTTCACCGAAAATTCCATGCTTACGGTTGGCTCATCAACGCTTAGTGGCGGCAATGCTTCCACGCAAGTCGGGTCGCAAATCGTGTCGGAAATCATCAGCGGGTCGAGGCCGGTGATGGTCACAATGTCGCCGGCAGAAGCCGAATCTACTTCAATTTGCTCAAGGCCAACGTAAGACCGGACAGCGAGGATGCGGCCCTTACGGGTTTTACCTGCGGCGTCGATGACACTGACCTGGGTGTTGGTTTTAATGGTGCCGCGCTTAATACGGCCGACACCGATCAGACCGAGGTAGCTGCTGTAAGACAGGCTGGAAACCTGCATCTGGAACGGGCCGTCAACGTCTACGTCTGGTGGCGCTACTTTGTCGACAATCGCCTGGAACAGCGGGGTCATGTCGCCGTCGCGTGCTTCCGCATCTTCGTTGGCGTAGCCGTTCAGGGCCGAGGCGTAGATGATCGGGAAGTCGAGCTGCTCATCGGTCGCGCCGAGGTTGTCAAACAGGTCAAAAGTCTGGTCTACCACCCAATCCGGGCGTGAGCCAGGGCGGTCGACCTTGTTGATGACCACAATCGGCTTCAGGCCCATGGCGAACGCTTTCTGCGTTACGAAGCGGGTCTGTGGCATCGGGCCGTCAACGGCATCAACCAGCAGCAGTACCGAATCAACCATACTAAGCACGCGCTCCACTTCACCGCCGAAGTCGGCGTGTCCGGGGGTGTCTACGATGTTGATACGGTAGTCTTTCC
>CAJQNE010000241.1 GCA_905479545.1 uncultured Gammaproteobacteria bacterium
GGCGGCGAACCATTTCGCCAGCCATCGCCAGGTGCGCCTGCGCACCGCGCGAGGCTTTATCGTACTGCAACACCGGTTTGCCGTGGCTGGGCGCTTCGGCAAGCCGCACATTGCGGGGTACCACAGTGCGGTAAAGCGAATCGCCAAAGTGGCGGCTGAGCTGCGCCGATACGTCGCTGACTAATTTTGAGCGCGGGTCGAACATGGTTCGAACCAGGCCTTCGATGCGTAAATCCGGATTTACGTGGGCGCGAATTTTTTCGATGGTGTTCAGTAGACCGGTTAAGCCTTCTAACGCGTAGTACTCACACTGCATCGGGATAAGCACGCCGGTAGCCGCGGCCAGAGCGTTAACTGTCAGCATATTCAGCGAGGGCGGACAGTCGATTAGCACGTAGTCGTAATCGTCAAGTACCGGCTGAAGCGCATTGCGGAGGCGGGCTTCGCGGCCAAATTCGTTTATCAGTGAAATTTCAGCGACAGTGAGGCCGTTGTTACTTGCGACTAAATCAAAATTCAGGTCGTCGAGATGAATGCGCGCTTCGGCAACGGTGGTTTCTTCCAGTAAAACTTCACAGGCGGTTAGCTCAGTGTCATCTTTGTCAACACCGCAGCCCATGCTGCAATTGCCCTGAGGGTCCATATCAATCAGCAGCACACGGCGTTTGGTAGCCGCTAATGATGCGGCAAGGTTAACGCTGGTGGTAGTTTTACCAACGCCGCCTTTTTGATTGGTTATGGCAATAATTCGGGTCATGTTTTGCGGTTTCGAGACCGGCTAAAGTTAGCAAGGCGGCTAGTTTATCGCGTTTGCTGTTCTGCTGAGCTGCTTTATTACTGCAGGCTCTGCGCTGCGTCACCGCAAGCGTCCAAACGATATGAGATAACCTTCTCATCGGCGCAAGCGCTGCAACCGTTGCTATAAGTTCGTTGCTCGGTGGAAGGGCAAGGTGTGGTTACACAGCGTACGCCGGTATCGCGGGTTGCACACACCGGCCGATACTCTCTGGTGCAAATTTCCGGTCGCTGTTCCGGGCAGTTAACAACGTGCTGGTCTGTGGTGGGAGCGGGCTCCGGCTGAAATTGCGTTACCTCGTCGCCGTGCTGAGTGCAGCAGGCTGAGAGTAAAAAGAGGAGTGCGGTGGCTATCAGTGCTGGATATTTCATGCGCTTTCCTGTCGGACGATCTCGATTAAATGTCGTTCTACGTCTAGTCCCGGTACCCGCAATGGCGCTACCGCGTTGACGGTGTAGCCCGAAGGTAGTGATTCGATTTCCTCGGCGGGCCATTGGCCTTTCATTGCTAATAGTCTGGCACCCGGGTTGGCTTTCATCAAATGATCGATACCTTCCAGCATGCGCGGTAGTGGCGCGAAAGCGCGGGTCAGAATGCAATCGACTGGCTGCTCTGGCCGGTAGTTTTCAATGCGGGCGTGGGCAGTCGCTACATTTGGCAGTTTCAGCTGAATCCGCATCTGATCAATAAATCGGAGCTTCTTACTCGCTGAGTCGAGCAACGTGAATTGTCGCTGTGGCTGTAAAATCGCTAGCGGCAAGCCGGGTAGACCCGCACCGGTGCCAACATCCAGCACCGTTTGCCCCGCTACATACGGTGCAATCGTCAGCGAGTCGAGAATGTGCAGGTCGATGACTTTCAGTGGTTCGCGCACGGCGGTTATATTAATCGCCTTGCTCCAACGAACTAACTCCATCGCCAGCGTGTGCAGCAATGCAAACTGCGCACCGCTAACGTCGAGCTTTAGCTGATCGATACCGTCTTGCAGGCGTTGCCCGGTGTCGGTTGCCAAGATGCTTATGGCGATGGCCCATTGGTTGAGCGTGCTAGTGCAGCAATTGCGGTTGTTGCACGCTGGCCAAGTGATTTCCGGTCCGCTGCAGTCAGTGGTCCAACCGAATACCAATCACGCTGCAATTTCGCAATCGACTTCTTGGTTGCTTCGCCTGTGCCGAGTGACGCATTAAGTTGGGATACCTGTAAATCCAACCGGGCTTGTTTTGCTTCCGCGGGTGAGTCGACTCCGGCAGCGACTTCTAGTTCGAGGCAGATTTTCTCGCCACGAGCTTTCTCGGTGCTGGTCTTGTTGGTGCTGCGGTCACGGCGTTTTTGCATGGCCTTGGCCCAGGAGCTTGGCAGCCCTTCGCAGTGCTTGGTCCAGTCGTCGTCGCTAATTCCGTCATTTGGGGTATCACTGCTTTCGGCTGTGTCCATAGCGTCTGCGAGCGTGGTTAGCTGCTGTAACTGTTTGCCTTCGGCGGCAGCGCGGTTAGCTTGCTGGCTGAGTTGTAATACTTCGTCGGCTTTGGCTACCCGTCGCTCCAGGCCATCCATTGCTCTAGCCCGGGGCGAAATCGTGACGCGAGCAGGCCGGCGAGGGCGGCCGCTATCCCGGTCGTCCCATTCTGGGCGCTTCGGTTTAGCGTCCTCAGCGGCTTGCGCGGCGGCGGCGTCTTGAACAAGCAATTCTTCAAATTCGCTGCGTAGCTTGGTGTAGTCGATAACCGCTTCTGGTTGGTCGGCGGCTTCGGCGGCCAGACTTTCGAGTTGTTTAACCAACGTTTCGCGCTCGGCGAACTCTGCTTTCCATGCGGCGTTTTCTTCTTTGCGGCTTTCATCTTTCTTGGCAAACACCGCATCAGCCGCAGCACGGAATTGCTCCCATAAATTTTGCTCGGTTTTGCGGTCACTATTGCCGGCGTTTTTCCATTCGACTTGCAGTGCTTTTACCCGATCCATAGCGGCATTCAGGTCGGCAGATTCGGCCAACCCCTGTGCTTCTTCAATTAGCTTCTCTTTGCGCGAAGAGAACTTGCTCTGTTGCTCGCGAAGTTTTTCGTCGGCCGGGCCAAGTGCGGCGCGCAATAATTTGGCGGCGCTGCCCCGATCGCGCTGGGGTAGCTCTGAGACTTTGCTCAGAGCTCGTTTGGCATCGCGTACGCCCAGGTCGAGGGCTTTCCAGTCGACGCTGCTGGTGGCAGTTTCAGTCATCCCTGTGAGCTTATCGGCTACGGCTTTAATGCTACCCATCTTTTCGCTGCGTTCAGCGCGTTTGGCAGCAAAGTGCGGCTCAGCTCTTTTCCGCAGTTGCTTCACAACTGTCTCGTGGCGACCGTCTTGCTCGCGCTCGTCTTTATTTCGCGCGGCACCGAGGCTCTTCCAGGTCCGCTGCAAAGCCGCCATTTTATCGGCGAGTGCGGCCAGAACTTCGAGGTCGTCTGCACTGCTATCGGTGGCGGCTAGTGATTCCAGCTCGTTGTTGATTCGCTTACGTTCTTCGATGGTGCTCCACTGTTGCCAGTCACGCAGTTCGCGCATTTTTGGTGCCAGTGAGCTCATGCGTTTGCTCCAGCTGGCGGCGGCTTTGCCGTCCAGTGGTGCGGCAAGTTTGGTTACCCGCTGTAGCTCGGTCCAGGCTTTGCCTGCGCCTTGCATCTCGTCAGCGGCCAGTTGAGCTTCGAGCTTGCTCAGGGCGTCGGGGATTTTGCTCAACCAGGCTTCAGCTTCTTTCCGGATGCTTTCGAGTTTGCGCTCAGCGTGTTCGATAGTTTCGCTAAAGCGTTGCTGTTGTTCTTCTGAAGAATCGCCCGAGATGGCGTTCCACGCTGATTTCAGGCTTTTGATCGCCGGCGCATCTGTCACCGCGAGGCTTTTTTGGAGCTTGTCTAATTCCCGGAGCAGCTTGCTGCGCTGCTTGCCGCGTTCGGCGGTATCGGCCCATATTGCGGTTTTACGGTCAATTTTTTCTATGCCTTCTGCGAAGGCAATGTTTGCTACTTCTGCGGTTGAGTCAGTTTCAGCCTCTGGCGCTACCGGGAGTGCCTGCCACTGAGCTTTCAGTGCGTCGGCTCTATCTGTGAGTGCTTTGCGTGTGGCTTTGTCCGGCGCGTCGCCGGGTATTTCAGACAGCAACGTTTCTTGTTGGGCTAGCAATTGCTCGCGCTGCAACTTCAGCTCAGCGAGCTGTTCCGCGCGCGCTGCCAGCACTTCCGGATCTTGCTCATAGGCGAGCTTTTTAAATACCCGTAACGCACGTTCAAAGCGCTCGTTGAGTTGATCAGGCACATTTTTTAATGCCTGAATTTTACTATTGAGTGCTTCTACCGCAGTGTGCTGTTCCGCTAAGTCGCTGCCACGGCTAATGGTTTCCAGCTGCTGGCAGAGTTCGGTTGCCAGGGCAGTAACGGCTTTCGGCTCGCCGCGTTCGATTTGGGTAGCCAGCAACTTTTCTGCCGCCGCCTTGGCTAAGCCTTTGTTCTTGCTACCCGCCAGTTGGGTCAGGTCTGCTTCGTCAGTAACCCGTTGCAAGCCGTCGCGCCACAGCGCTTGAGTTTTGAGGTCGGGAAGTACGCTAACCAGTCGGTCGTCGCTTAAATTTTCTAAAGCCTGCGGCATAAGCGCTACCGGCTGGCCGTTGCGCAATAGCTTAATCAATAAGGGTTGATCCAGCTTCGGCAGCAACGCATCGACATTGGCACCGTTGTCGAGCAGCTCAAGCAGCGCTTCGCCGGCCTTGTCTGCCGTGTCTTTCTGTTTACGGGCAGCTAATAGCAGCTGTGGTTCTTTGAGTTCAAAAATGGCCAGCCGCCGTAAACTCGCGTCGTTATCGTTTTCAGCAATATGGCGAAGTGCGGTATCGCGCTCATCGCCTTGCAGTTTCTCTAATGCGGCACGACGTACGTCGGCAGATTCATGTTGCCACTTAGGTTTGAAAAGATTCGCGAGTTTCATTGCATCCTCGTCGTCGCCCGTTGGCGCCGCTTACTACATTCGTAGTTTTGTGTTGTTGTGAGTGTGGTTAGCCCGGATTTAGCGAGCTATTGTTATTGTTTCGACGCCGCTTGCGCTGCCGATTAACAGTGTATCTGCACCGCGGAGCGCGAATAAGCCGTTAGTGACTACGCCGGGAATGTTGTTCAGTGTGGCTTCCAGTATTTTGGG